>NZ_JBAHZB010000002.1:79712-260031 GCF_036697315.1 Alteromonas sp. 14N.309.X.WAT.G.H12 | reverse complement strand
CCCATGTGAGAGTAGCACACCGCCAGGCTCCCAATTTAAGAAAAAGGCCACTCAAATGAGTGGCCTTTTTTGCGTTTAGGGCAATGCTAAAAACACATCTGCAGGTGCACAATAGGCTTAAGATATTACTGGCTAAGCACTCAGCATGCTGAGCTAAGGGAACGCTGGGGCTCACGCCACACCTAAAGCGGATGAAATGGTTTATTCCCTTGCTTCCACGTTCACCCTTATGTCAGTGTTTATACAAGCTACACAGCCGCTAGCAAGGTTAAGAATCTGGGTTACAGCCTGCCTTTGCAGACAGGTAAGCGATAATTTCACAACCGCTTTTAATTCCGTAGCGCTGCTTAATTTCTTCGATGAGTTCATACTTTTCTTGCATAAACGCATTGAACTGTTGTATCAGTTCAGGATGATTGATTGTGGATAGGGTAAAACCTACTTCATCATGTGGAAGGGATAAATCTAAAGTTAGATCGCTGAGTTCAGGGATCCTCTCAGTGTAATATTGCATCACATGAAACTCTAAATTCGCAGCCTGAATTTTTCCGCTCTGTACGTAAAAGAGTAAATTTTCGATATTGCCTTCCTGTACCAGCTGCGTAGTGTGATCCTCGATACGTTGCTGCCAACTTACAGGCGTAAAACCTTTGGGGATCCCTAAATATTCGATTTGATCAATATCCATTCCTAGGTTGCTCTTTGGCATAATGGTACCGCCAAAAGACTCCACAACGGGCGCTGAAAAATACTTTTCATCTGCATTAGTTACTGGGTTATACCAACGGGGATTATCAGGGTAAACAAAATCTACGCTTCCTTTTTTTAGTTCCCGCTGTAAACGTACAATGGGCATGGCGTGATAGATAAAGTCGTGGCCTGAATATTCGGAAAAAGCTTGTAGAATGGCCCAGGCTAATCCCTTATCTCTATTTGACGTGAAATCGTAATGTGGGTAGTAATGAATATTTTGTGCTCCAACAATAAAGGTCTCTGCAGTCGATAGACCAGCGGTGAAAAACAAGGAAAAAGAGACCAGAAGTTTGAGAACCGTATTCATTCGACGTGAGTTGTTATTAGTATAGTGTTTAGATAATAGCCAGAAATAGGGTGAATAGTAAACAAGTTCAATGAAAATCTCTTGAAGTTACTGCCAATTCGGCTAGCCAATGGCTCCTGTCGGTTAGCTTTCCTGCAATGATGTGGGTGACGCCTTCCGGGGAGCGTTCAAGGATCCCATCGACCTGTAGAATATGTGATTTAAGATAGGCTTGCTGTTGATGGCGAGCCGTGGCTTGCCAAACCACCACATTGATATTGCCCGTATGATCTTCAAGGGTAAAAAACGTTGCGCCCGATGCGGTGCCAGGCGCTTGCCTGCAAGTTACACACCCTAAAATGTGTACCACCGATTTATTACTTTTTTGTTCTAAGGCATTGGCAAAGGTGAATTTGTCTAAATTTTTGTGCTTCAGCAATAAGCTGATGGGATGGGTGCGCAATGACAATGAAGTCGACGCGTAATCTTCGATAAGGGTATCTTTTTCATCCGGGGCAAGAGAAAGGGAAAGTTGTTCATTGCCAGGGCTAAAAAGTGGAAGGGAGACTTGGCTATCCATCATCGCCCAGCGGGCTTGATAGCGATTTCCTGCGATGGACGCAAAGGCATCGGCACTGGCTAAGGCAGACAAGTCCCTTTCGTGGTTATAGATCTGCCGAACTTCCTGTATGGATTGATAGCCATGAGTTGGACGCTGTTGGATCACCTGGGTTGCCGCAGTATAAGATAAGCCGTTTACAATGCGAAAGCCTAACTGTATGGCTTTTTCTCCCTTACAGTACACCAGGGTATGATCATATTTTGAGTGATTAATGCATACCGGTAAAATAGGAATATTATGCCGTTTCGCATCCTGAATTAATTGGCTTGGGGTATAAAAACCCATGGGCCAGCTATTAAGCAGGGCGATAAAAAATTCCGCAGGGAAATAAAACTTAAGCCAACAAGAAACATAGGATAAGACGGCAAAGGAGGCGGAATGAGATTCAGGAAAACCATACCCACCAAAGCCTTTTATCTGTTCGAATAACTGTTCGGCGAAGTGTCTTGCATAACCTTTTTCTGTCATCCCATTTATTAGCTTCTCTTTAAATTCGAAAATACGACCGCTTTTCTTCCAGTTAGCCATTGCGCGGCGCAGTGCGTCGGCTTCACCACCTGAAAAGCCCGCTGCGACCATGGCCAATTGAATCACTTGTTCCTGAAAAATAGGCACGCCCATGGTGCGGGATAAAACACTACGTACCGCTTCGGATGGGTAACTGATTTTTTCTTTGCCGTGCCGTCTTAATAAATAAGGATGGACCATTTCCCCTTGTATCGGACCGGGTCTAACGATGGCAATTTGAACCACAAGATCGTAATAGCAACGAGGTTTCAGGCGTGGAAGCATGGTCATTTGTGCCCGCGACTCAATTTGAAATACACCCACAGTATCGGCCTTGCAAATCATGTCGTATACCTGAGGATCATCCCCAAGGGCGGTAATAAAAGGGATGCTAACGGGGACAGAGTATTGGCGGTTTAGCAAATCGAAGGTTTTTCTTATTGCGGTGAGCATACCAAGGGCAAGAATATCCACTTTCAACAGCCCCAAGGTTTCCAGATCGTCTTTATCCCACTGGATCACTGTACGCTCGTCCATTGCGGCATTTTCCACCGCAACCAGTTCGTATAAGGGGCCCGATGAAATAACGAATCCGCCCACGTGTTGAGAAAGGTGGCGGGGAAAGCCTAAAATGTCTTCTACAAGGGCAATTAACTGACGCACTTTTTTAGATGTCACATCCATACCGCAGGAGGTCAGTTGGGCTTTCCATGGCACGGTTTTATCCCGTCGGTTAATGTTTTTTAACGTATAGCTTAACTGGGATTCAGCTAACCCTAAGGCTTTTCCTACTTCTCTAAAGGCGCTCTTAAATCGAAAGGTGATCACCGTAGCAGCGAGGGCGGTTCGCTCCCGTCCATACTTTTGATATATATACTGAATAATTTCTTCCCGACGACTATGCTCGAAATCCACGTCAATATCCGGTGGTTCGTTTCGCTCTTTTGAAATAAAGCGTTCAAACAATACGTTGATTTGTCTTGGATCCACTGCGGTAATTTCCAAGCAATAGCACACTACGGAATTCGCAGCGGAGCCTCTTCCTTGATAGAGAATGTGTTTTTCTTTCGCGTATTGAACAATGTCATAAATGGTTAGAAAGAAATACTCATATCCCTGGTCTTCGATGAGTTGCATTTCTTTTTCGATGATGGCGCGAATACTTTGCCTGATCCCATTAGGAAACCGTTTACGAATGCCTTTTTCAACACATTGACGTAAATAATCAATGGGCTTCATGTCCTTGGGAACAACCTCGGCAGGATATTGGTAGCGTAGTTCATCTAAGGTAAATTGACATTGCTTCGCCAGTATTAAGGTATTGGTGAGCCATTGAGGAGGAAAAAGCTTCTCTAGCTTACTGATGTTTCTTAAGCTTCTTTCTGCATTGGCCAGTACCCTGGTACCTAAGTTTTCGACGGTGGTATTTTCTCGAATAGCATGCAAGACATGCTGTAGAGGAAGCCTGTCTGGGTGATGAAAAAGGGCGTGGGAAGTGGCGATAACCGGAAAGCCAAACTCCACATGTAAACGATCCGCTACGGCAAAGCGCTTGTTATCCCAGCTATCAAGAAAGCGGGTCGCGGCGATCCAGGTTCTGTTTTTATGATAGGTGAATAGCCATTTGGCCCAATGTGTTGTTTGACTGTTTTGATATTGGGGTAACCAAATAATAAAGCAGTGTTTAATGGATTTAAGATCCCACTCGGCGAGATGGTATTCCCCTTTAGGGCTGCGTCTTCTGGCATTGGTAATAATGCGACATAGCTCTGCGTATGCTTGCTTTGTTGGGCATAAAAGTACGCACTGGAATGAATCGTCGAGGGAAAAGTAACTGCCGGTAATAAGCTGAATAGGTAGGTTATGGCGTTTGATTTCACTGTAGGCTCTTACAATGCCTGCTACAGAGCATTCATCGGTTATTGCGATGGCACGGTAGTTTAGAAAAGCCGCGGTGGTGACTAATTCCTCAGGGCTTGATGCGCCCAGTAAAAAACTGAAATTACTCTGGCAGATCAGTTCTGAAAAGGCCATTTATAGATACCACCCACTAATAAACCATTGGTTGTTTTCACGAAAAACCTGCATCCGCTGACCATGATGATTTTTGGCTATGTAGTAATCTCTTTTGTGTTTTGTGTCACTCCACCATGCGGTTTCTACGCGAACAGGGCCAAATTCAATTTTAGGTGCGCCACTTAATAGTTTTGGCTGTTTTAGTCGTAACCCCGGTAAATCCTGATAATCGTGGGCGAGGTGGGTTAGGGTTTTAGTGTCTGGGTGCAAACGATGATCGTGAGGCCATTTAGGGGTACTGATGCTGTTTTCACCTAAACGGGCAGCTAGCTTTCCAGCCAATTGTTGACGGGCAAAAATGTGTCGCCTGTTATTGAAAAAATCTTCATTTTGGCCTGTGATCTCCTCTAAACCGTGTGCGTGAAACTGAACCGATATCACTGGCGCAGATAACACAAGGTTAGATAATTTTAGGGTAATAAGTTGTAGCCATTCACTATGGGAAAAGTACGGTGTGGATTTTCGTATTATCAATTCGGTGGCATTGGCTTCACGATAAAACAAAGTTAATTGAATTGCCTGAGTGGTTATATTGCGTAGGCGCAAAAAGGTTTCCATACGCTGTAGCGCTTTGGTGACGTAAGGCAATAAATGCTGGGTGTTTTCTATCTCAAAGGGCAGTGAAATTCGGTCATCGAATTGCTCTGGAGGATGATAAAAAATGCGTTGAGGGTAGGTTTCGCCCCGACAAGCATAAAGATATTGCAAAAGGGCATTATCAAAGCGTTTGCCTAATTCTGTGCCAGATAATTCAAAAAGTTGACCTACCTGTTTTATACCTGATCGCAGAAGGGCATGGCGCTGCTTGGCAGATAAAAGCAAACAGCCTAGGGGTAAATGATATAAGGCTTTTTTGATGTCATCCTTATGAGTGTAAAAAGTGTTTATTTGAGCTCGAGCCAGAGCTTCTGCTGCTTCCGGTGTCCAAGCCGAGGCAAAATGGTACTTATGCGCCAGTTCGTTTAATAAGGATTTAAGGGAGAACCAGACATTATTGGCGCCTTCGTAATACCGTACTAGGGTATCGATTCTAATGGCCAGAGAGTGAGGCGGAATCAGCGTGATTTCGGCGGCACATTGATATAAACAGCAGGCGAGGTGATTGAGAAGCTGGCGTTCTGTTTGTTCACAATAATCGATAATACGTAAAGGCGCCGTGAGGGCGGCGGCCTCGGCGAGGCCCATACCTACGTCTATACCGGCCTTTTTAGCGCTTTCGTTCAACTGTTTGATTTCGTTTGATGGTGTATGATAGACCACCCAGGCATCGTCGCTGTTGCTTGCTTGGGCACAATGCTCAAGAGACAGTTGATAGAAGTGTAGGTGTAACCACAGCATATTGTTCAGCCTCTGAGCGTGGTAACCGCAGTCTTTGATGTTTGGTAACGACTTATAATGTCGCGAATTTCGCTGTTATTCGGGGTGTAAGAAAAGGCAAAGTGAATATCTTCTTTAGCCCATCCGCCTTGTTGTTTATGAATATCTATTTTTAAGCCTTCTTCTGTGGCATACACAGAAAGATCAAGAGGCACAGGTAAAGGTTGTCTGGGGCAAGACAGCTCTTCATAAAGAATCATCTGGCAATGATGCTGTTCGGTGGCCACTTGAAGTCGGCGAGCTTGTTTCGGCGAAAGGGTGTTTGCCCATAAAAACACACAACGGCAGGCGCCGGAGCGAATGCTTTCTTCTGCACTCCACTTGCTGAATTCATCTGTCGTATTAATCAGCCAGCAATGGGCCGGGTCAAGGCCAAAGTTTTTTAGCCACGGAGCGAGAATATACCCAGGTGGATTAATAAAGGTAATGAGCTTATCGGCGGCTTCCTGTGAGATTAGATGCCGTAAAAATGACAATTCACCGGTGCCTTGTCGCGCACGAATACGCACGACGCCCCATTCAGGAAAGCCTCCTGACAGCGCCGCATCAAGGTTGGTTATGCGTGTAGGAATACGCTTAGCCAACACGCTGTGAGATTGGTTGCCCCGCCAGATAGCGGGGTGTTGTTCAACCAAAGTAAGTGATTTTGCCATAATAATTTACCTGTATGTATATACAGTATTATAGGCAAATTTATCCCACCTTCAATGACCTTCTGTAGTAAGAAAAGTGATAGTGGGGGCCGGATTGTCCCTAAGCCTTACACCTCAACACTAGCGAATCTATATAATATAGTGGATATTAATGAAGTGAGTGTTTACTTATATAAAAAGATTAATCTTTCTTAGGTGTATAAATCGGACTAGGGAAAGCCGTTACTTTGTCGGATAACTTGGTTATTTTTGCGCTACCTTGTTTTTTTACCGCATCGATGCGTAACACATTGTGCATGGGCACATAGGTACGTTCCACATCAGCAAACTCATCTTTTAATTTTTCGTGGCTGGGATCTAACACCAAACTGGTGTGGGTATCCCAAACAAAATCGCCGATTTCCACAAAGCCAAACAAACTACCCTGACTGACTTCACGTACATAAAGTTCATAGCGTTCGCCATTACTGACAAACTGAATACGATAAAGCGGTTCATTACTACTCATGAAATCACCTATTGATACCTAGTTTAGGTGCCTGATTTTACGGTTTTCTGTCAAACCTGCAATGGGGTTAGCATGGCTTCTGTGGCAATCATCATCTCTTCTGGATTTTCCGCAAGGACACCGTTGACTGCAAAACCTTGCACGTAACTGGTTAGCTGTAGTGCGGCCGATTCAATATTGACCTCGGCTTTGATTTCGTTGGTTAAGCGGGCTTTTTCCAGGCAGCCGATAAAATCCAGCTGCAAGCGGTCAAGATAATGGCGTCCCATTTGGCGAATGACATCATCCTGTTTACCCAACTCACAGACGCAGTTAATCAGCAAGCATCCGCGACGATAGACAAGGGGAATATAACGTAAGAAGAAGGTGTTAATTGCGGTAATGCCTTGATGGTTTTCCAGTTCACTGACGATGGGCATCAGTTCATTTTGTTGATAATACTGGAGAACTTTATACAAAAAGTGTTGTTTAGAACCGAATTCTAAATAAAAGCCTCTTCGATTAAACGCGGTGCGGGCAATAATTTCATCCATGATGGCACCATGAAAACTGTGTTCGAGAAAAATCTCCACAGCCTGTTGCAGTATGTTATCTATATCGTACTGAGCGCTTCTGGGCATAATAAAAGTGTGCGTAGTTATTACTCATTAGCCTAGCGTAAACCTAGTAAGTATCAAGGCTTATGTTATACACCTTGCTTAAATGAGTGTCTGGGGTAACATGCCTGTGATTTATTAGCCTAACGAAGATAGTTATGATAAGAAAAATAATATTTTGCAGCTTATTGGCTGTTTTTGCATCAGGGGCGTTCGCTCAAAACGAGACAACCTCCCGCAGTCAGTTTTCCCCGGATACTAATCGTATAAAATCCCATCTGTTTTTCCTTGCCGATGACTTACTTGAGGGGCGGGATACCGGTTCTCGAGGTCATGATATTGCGGCGCTGTATATCGCTACAGAGTTTGCAAAATATGGCCTGACCCCGATGGGAACGGAAGGTTTCTATCAGAAGGTGCCATTCCGTAAAGCGAGCTTGGTGCAGGACTCTCCCAAACTTTCTTTTCAGTTTGATGGTGACACAGTCACCCTTGATTACCCAAAAGATTATATTACTGGGCCGGATCTTTTATCCGCCATGTCCTCGGTTAAAGGGGAAATGGTCTTTGCTGGTTACGGAATTGTAGCTGACGAGCTAAATCACAATGACTATAAAAATCTGGATGTGTCAGGCAAAGTGGTGGTGATTTTATCTGGCAAGCCATCGTCATTCCCCAGTGAAGAAGGGGCACATTTTGCCTCGAGCTACCAAAAGCAAAAATATGCGGCGGAGCATGGAGCCACGGGAATGATCACTATTTCAACTCCCGTAGCAGAAAAAGTCAGACCGTATCAAAACCTGCTTAATTATATTCATACGCCACGTATGGCATGGTTAAACAGTAAAGGAAAGCCAGCCAATACCTTTAGTGAGATTAAAAATTCGGCATATCTTAGCCGGCCTGCCGCAGAGAAACTTTTTGCTCATGGGCCGCAATCTCTCGACAGTATTTATAAAATGCTTGAAGAAGATAAAGTGCCTGTTGGATTTCCTCTTCCTGGCACCGTAGAAATGTCAAAGCAGAGTTTGCACTCTCAAATCACCAGTCCCAACGTGGTGGCCATGATTGAAGGGAGTGATCCCAAATTAAAAAATGAATATGTGGTGTTTTCTGCGCACTCTGATCACATCGGTTTTGCCAAAACGGTGAAAAAAGACAATATCAATAATGGTGCAATGGATAATGCTTCAGGCACGGCAGTGATGCTGGAGACCGCGCGGTTGTTTAGTGAATTACCTGAAAAACCCAAACGATCGGTGTTATTTGTTTCTGTTACCGGCGAAGAGAAAGGCCTGCTAGGGGCGGATTACTTTGTTCACAACCCCACCGTCCCAGTAAAATCTATGGTGGCGAACGTGAATCTTGATATGCCTATTTTGACTTATCCTTTTGCGGATGTTATTGCCTTTGGTGCCAGTCACAGTGACATGAAAGCCTCGGTAGAAAAAGCGGCGGGTAATGCAGGTATTTCCCTAAGTCCTGATCCTTGGCCGCAGCAGGCTTTGTTTACTCGTTCTGATCACTATGCTTTTGTAAAACAGGGGATCCCCGCTGTGTTTATGGTACCTGGCCTGAAATCGAAAGATCCAAACATTGATGGAAGTAAGGCATTTGGTGAGTTCCTCGCATCCCATTACCATAAACCTAGTGATGATACGAGTCAGCCATTTAACTGGGAAGCGGCGAAAACGTTCACTCAGGTGAATGCCGAAATCGGGTTTACGCTGGCCACCCAGGATAAAGCGCCTCAGTGGAACGAAGGTGATTTTTTCGGTGATACATTTGGGCAGTAAGCTCATATAGAAAGGTAAGGGCATTGTTACCCTTACCTTTCATGAAGTTGCACCCATGGCGAGGTTATATAAAAACCTGCTTTAGCAGATGCCACTGTTCGTTGAATTGTTCAGTGGGTTTTCGGGTAAACCCGCTTCGAATAAATTGGTTTATTCGCCCATCAACATAGCAAACCATAAGATTGGCGATAACGCCTTCCTCCGCAGCGAGAGACTTACCTTCTCGTAACTTACGCTCTCGCAATATTTGCTTAAGCTGGGTTTCCAAACGTTCAAATAGCTTGGCTATTCGTGCCCGTAGGCGATCTTGTTCACCCATTAATGCATCCCCATTTAATATGCGGGTAATGCCTGGGTTTTTTTCTGCAAAACCCAGTAATAGATGCAGGATGAGTTGGCAGCGTGCCGCCGCATCCTTTTCTTCGTTCAGAATCTTATTGATACGGGAAAACAACGTTTCTTCAATGAATTCTATCAGACCTTCAAACATACGGGCTTTACTGGGAAAGTGCCGGTAAAGTGCCGCTTCTGATACTCCCACTGTTTCTGCGAGTTTAGCTGTTGTTATTCTTTGGCCCTGGTGAGATTCCAGCATGCCAGCCAACGCTTGCAATATTTGCGCGCGGCGATTTGTTTTTTTAACTGCAGGCATAACGCGAGTAATTCCTCCGTTTCAGGGCGTCAAAGCTACCCCATTCCATATAAAAGTGGTTGGTGTACGGTTTTTATCTCAAGTAAATAAGGTTATCGACACCATAACCATTATGTTGACAGTTTATTGTACTGTTCTGTTATTAGTGTAATCAGCGACCTGGCAATATTGACTTTGCTGTCGGGTGGCAGGTGCCTATCACCATCGTGCCAAATAACATGAAGGGCATTCTCTTCACTGTTAAACCCTAAGCCTTCTCGGGTTATATCATTGGCCGCAATCATATCGAGCTTTTTGTTTTTTAATTTTGCTCTGGCGTACGTCTCCACGTCTTGGCTTTCGGCTGCAAAACCAACTGTAAATGGTGCTTGGGGTAATGCGGCGACGCTCTTAAGGATATCAGGGTTCTTAATAAAAGTAAGTGTTAACTCATCATTGGATTTCTTTATTTTATTTGGGGCTATCTCGGCCACCTTATAATCGGCCACTGCGGCAGCGGCAATGAAAATATCCGCATCTTTTATTTCTTCCATTACTGCGCTGAGCATTTCTGCGGCAGTGTTGACGTAACGACAACGAATGTTTGGCAATGGCGATATCGTCACAGGGCCAGAGACGATAATGACCTCGGCGCCGGCCTGATAGGCAGCCTGAGCCACTGCATAACCCATTTTCCCTGAGCTATGATTGGACAAGTATCGCACCGGGTCAATGGGCTCGCGGGTAGGGCCTGCGGTAATAACGACCTTTTTGCCTGATAAATGGCCGACGGATTCTTGATTGATTAGGGTGTGCACAATGTCTTGAGGTTCTGACATTCTGCCTGGGCCAGTATCGCCGCAGGCTTGTTCGCCTTCAGCCGGACCAATAAGCTGCACGCCGTGAAGTTGCAACCGGTTAAGGTTATTCTGGGTGGCTGGCGCATGCCACATTTGTTGATTCATCGCGGGTGCTAACAAGACTTTTGCGGCGGTGGCCAAATAAAGAGTTGATAATAAATCGTCTGCCAGCCCATTAGCTAATTTGGCTATACAGTGCGCCGTCGCTGGGGCAATAAGTAAGATATCTGCCCATTTTGCCAGTTCAATGTGTCCCATCCCGGCTTCGGCTTGCTCATCTAGCAGTTTGCTGTGCACCACGTTGCCCGATACGGCCTGCAAGGATAGCGGGCTAACAAATTCTGCTGCACCATGGGTGAGGACGACGCGTACATCGGCCCCTTGGGCTTTTAATTTACGTACTAAATCAGGTGTTTTATAGGCCGCGATCCCTCCTGTTACACCCAATAGAATCTTTTTATTGAACAGTTGCATAGGCTAGTATTTGAGCAATTTGATAATAATAAGATTACCAGATGTTTAGGTTCACTGATAGCCGCAACAACAGATCTGGTAATCAAGACAGTAGAGACGGGCTAGTGATATTTGTAATCTGCCAGCAGTGTAAAAGGAGATGCTATGACAGAGTCACATTGTTGGCCTTTATCTGAGCGGCCGCGGGAAAAACTACTCACTAAAGGCCCGGAAAGCCTGTCCGATGCAGAAGTGCTGGCCGTTTTGTTCGGCAATAGTGTGGGCAGTCAAGGGGCGCAAGCTTTGGCCAATACCCTTGTTGATCGGTTTGGTTCTTTGCGCCAGGTGATTCATGCTACCCGGGTTCAACTGTGCGATATTCCGGGTATAGGTGAAGCCCGTTACGCACAAATTGCTGTGGTTTGGGAAATTGCAAAGCGCGTGTTAGAGAGTCCGCTAAAGCGCCAACCGGTTTTTCAGCAAGTCAGTGAGGTAAAGTCTTTTTTACAAAGTACGTTGCGGCATGAGAAAAAAGAACATTTTGGCATTTTGTGTTTGAACAGTCAGCATCACCTCATTGCCTTTAGGTTGTTGTTTTCTGGTACCATTAACGCCGCGGCGGTTTATCCTAGGGAAATTGTGCGGCAGGTTATCGATGATAATGCCGCGGCGATTATTTTGGTCCATAATCATCCTTCTGGCGTACCAGATCCGAGTGATGCCGATATTCGGCTAACTAAAGATGTTTCACAAGCACTGGCATTGATTGATGTCAGTGTGCTCGATCATTTTATCGTTGGTGATGCAGGCGTTGTATCTTTAGCACAGAAAGGATTGATGTAATTGTCAACCTTGCTATACTGGCTTAGCGATCCTTGAAGATAGATCGTCGGCGATCCATGTGATGAGCATGTGAAACGTATTCATTTTACGACCTATTTATACCTAGAGAGTAGTCTATTTTGGACAAATGCTTTAGGATAGTGCGTCGGTGGATTTTATAGAAAGGACAATTATGAAACAGTCATTAATTTCATTAGTCATCGGTGCCACTATGGCATTTGGTGCAGCTGCGCAAGATGTATCTGGCGGAGAAAATTCAGGTTCCTCAGCTCTTGGTGGCCTAACCGCAGGTACAGTTGCAACTGGCGTCGTAGGTATTGGCGTACTGGCTGCTGTAATCAGCAATAACCGTGGCTCATCAAGCATTGACGATGAGGACGATGGTGATGAAGCGTCTTGTAGTGGTGATGATGGTTTAGTCGACGGCGTTTGTGTCGGTACTACCACCACAGTAACAGATACAGTTACAGTTTCAGGTACTAACACTATTACTGTTACTACGCCTATTACTGTGACTTATACGTACTCACCAACTGTACAATAAAAATTTTGCAGCATTCTGAAAGCCGCCCTTCTATGGAGCGGCTTTTTTATTTCTATGGTTCCTTCCGGTGATCTCACTTCTAAATCGTATGATGCTAATAAGTAATTTTCGACGTATTTTTTTCGCGCTTGTTATGGGCTTGCTGGTATCCAGCTGTTCAAGTACCAACCAAGCTTATTATGAAACTCTTAAACTGGCCTTCACCCAATCGGATAATACCGTTTCTTTAGAGCAGATAAGGCAAAGCAGAGCGGATTTGCTTGGGGTGAAACATGGTGATCGCGGCCAAGTGATCATGGCGCTGGCATTTATTGAAGATAATGCATATAAGTGGGTATCTGCCGACCACGCTATCTTGATCATGCATCATGGGTTAATCACCCACACTCACGGCTTTGAAAACGACAGCTTGTACCATCAGGGACAGGGGGCCAATCCGTTAGCGAGTGACGTAAATAGCCCTGTGAAATGGACTTATACAACAGATATCGAAAACTACGGATATGGACTGCCAGTAGAAACCCAATGGCAGCGTATAGGCGATACCACACTAAACATATTGGATCATGATTTTGATGTTTATCTTGTGGAAGAATCGGTGGCCTATCCTCAGGTGACGCCTTATATCGAGATAAACCGTCGTTGGACCAACCGTTTTTGGTTCAGTAAAGAAAATGGTGAATTATTGAAATCTGAACAACAGCTCTCGCCGGTGGGCGACCCCCTTAAGATGGTTTATTTAAGTCGGGCGCAGCGATTGATTGACGAGGTGGCACAATGATAAAACGTGCATTGATTTTTTGTTGTCTGATAGCAACGATATCGTCTGTACAGGCGTCAGTGAATGTTACGGTAAACGGGCAGCAATTTCGTTATTTAAACCCGGTTCGTTTGTCAATTGTGTTACATACCGTAGGCCAGAATGGGCAATGGTACTGGCCTGCTTGTGTGATCTACAGTGCCAAATCTGACGAGGTGGAAGCCCAGCGCCAAGAGATCCTTCAGGATATCGATGCCTTGGCATTTGCCCTTGAGCCTTCCGATGAAAAAGCCATTGCACTGAGTGCCTTACGCCAGCAAGTTGAAAATTGGAAACTGGCTAAACGGTTACCGGTGGATATCGATTATGATGTTGCTCGCCTTAATACGGCTGAAAACCCCATGCTACAGCCGGGTGATTACATTTTGACATTGCGGGGACGCCCCCAGGAAGTGTGGTTAAGTGGTTTGGTAAAGACGCCGGGTGCGTATGAATTCCAAGGTATGCTGACGCCCTCTGAGTATGCAGAAGGCATTGCACGCCGCGCAGATGCCGACCCCGATTATGTTTATGTTATTTCACCCCGAGGGGAAGTGGTTAAGCAAAATATTGCGTACTGGGGTAAATCCTTTTCTAAGGTCATGCCAGGCAGTCAGATTTACGTCCCCCTCTTTAGCTGGTTGTTATCACCAGATGTGGATGAACTAAACAGAAAGATAGCCGAGTTAGCGGTTCACAGGGTACTACCATGATGTTGTTGAATATGTCGCGCACCCGATGCGCACTGGCGGTTGCGGCTGCAATTTTTAGTCAAGCAGCCCGTAGTGAAGAGCCGGTAACACAGACGGTTCAATCTTCACAGATGGTTCAGGGCGGAACCGGTTTGATCCAAACGCCTACCTCGCGTATGGAGGAAGCAGGCGATCTCTATATTAACTATACAGATAATGAAGAATATCGATTCTGGTCGGTAAATTTACAGTTATTTGATTGGATGCAGGTGACGGCACGTTATACCGATGTTCGTACCCAGTTGTACAGTGATGTTGAGTCGTTCAGTGGCGATCAAACACTAAAAGATAAAGGACTAGACGTTAAGTTTAGGCTTTGGCAGGAAAGCTATTATTTGCCTGAAGTGTCGGTGGGCTTTCGTGATTTTGGTGGCACAGGCTTTTTCGAAAGCGAATATGTCACGGCCTCTAAAGCCTATGGTCCCTTGGATTTTCACTTAGGTCTTGGTTGGGGATATTTGGGGACCTCTGACGATCTTACCAATCCCTTTTGTAAAATTTCAGACAGTTACTGCGAGCGTCCTACGGGTTATTCCGGGGAAGGCGGTAAAATTGATTATGATCAAACGCCTTGGAAACCCCTACGCTTAAAACTGGAATTTGAAGGCAATGATTATTCCCAAGATCGGGCCGGTGTACTTGAACAGGATTCCCGTTGGAATGTGGGCGCTGTGTATCAGTGGAAAGGCTTCGATTTTTCCATGAACTATCAGCGCGGGAATACCTTTGGTTTTGGCGTATCCTATCGCTTTAACATGAATACGTACAAGCAGGTTAAAATAGATAAGCCCCCTAAGGATATAGTGAATGCCACGCCACCAGAAAGTGTGGTGAAGATGGATAAGAAGCAACTGTATCGTGAGTTGGCCTATGACTCAGGGTTTATACTTTCCGATGCTGATATTACCGATGATCGGGCTGTCTTCTATGGCAACCAGATTGCCTATCGAGACAAAGATGAGGCCACTCAGCGTATAGGCCGAATTGCGGCTTCTGCGTTGCCAGATTCTGTGACTTCCTATCATATTGTGGAAAATGCCGGCAGATTACCTATTGTGGACACGGTCATTGATGCTGAGCGTTTCAAAGTAGCAGCAAAATATGAAGATATTGAAGCGGATATTACCGATACCTATACCCGACAGGCACCGGATAGCGATATCTTAGCGGCCTATGACCCGGCTAAAACCAGCGGCTTTTTCCATTCTACGGATTTCTTCTATACCCAGACATTTGGTAGTGCAGAAGAATTTTACTTTTATCAAGGTGGTTTACTGCTAAGCGGCGGTTATGCCTTTGATGAAAATTGGTCGGCGATTTCTACCATACGGGCGACCTTGTTTGATAACTTCGATAAATTTACCTACACGGTGGATCATGAAGATTCGAGCCTACCGCGGGTCCGTACCTATGTTCGTGAGTACGTTACCCATGATGTTTGGCTAGACAGTGCGTTTCTGCAGTGGAATGAACAGTTGGACAATGACTGGTTTGTGCAAGCCTACGGCGGCTATCTGGAAACCATGTACGGTGGTGTGGGCGGCGAGGTGTTATGGCGCCCGGTAGACAGTAACATTGCATTTGGGGTGGATATTAACTACGCCAAGCAACGGGACTACGACAGCCAGACAGACTTTTTCGATTATGACGTTATTACCGGCTTTGCCAGTGTTTATTGGGAACCTGAATTTTTGCCCGATACCCTGCTTACCATAAGCGCAGGACAGTTTTTGGCGAAAGACAAAGGGGTGAATATCGATTTTGCTAAACGTTTCGACAGCGGCATTGTGGTAGGCGCCTATGCGGCCATCACCGATGCTACGTCAGAAGAATACGGAGAGGGAAGCTTCACCAAAGGGTTCTATATTTCCGTACCTTTAGATCTGTTTACATTGAAACCGTCGAAAGGACGGGGCACATTCCCATGGGTGCCTATTTCCAGAGATGGCGGACAAATGTTAAGTCGTCCTGTTCGGCTCTTTGATTTTACTAATACGCGATCCTCTTTTTACGATTGATCTGCAAGATTTATGAAAGATCTGCGATCAGATCGTTACAGGATCGTTTTTAGGTGCTATCATGCGCCCCCAATTGTGCTCGGTGCATGCAAAGTAGGTTGCCTGAGCACGTAGACATATAGTGGGCAATGCAAAAAAGTGAGTTCAATAAAGCTTTTTAGCCTTTTTTATTGAATTACGCTTCGTTTTGCTGTATAAAATGCGCCCTCTTATTTATCGTAATATCGTCAACTGACCCAGAAGACTTATTAGGTGGGATCGATTGGCGCGACAGTTTTGTAGTTCTGGAGACAAATACAATGTCAAGAGTATGCCAAGTTACTGGTAAGCGTCCAGCGGTAGGTAACAACCGTTCGCACGCGCGCAATGCGACTCGTCGTCGCTTTTTGCCAAACCTTCAATCTCACCGTTTTTGGGTTGAGAGCGAAAACCGTTTCGTTAAACTGCGTTTGTCTGCTAAAGGCATGCGTATTATCGACAAAAAGGGTATCGAATCAGTATTAACTGATATGCGTGCCCGTGGTGAGAAAATCTAAGGAAGCCTTACAATGCGTGATAAAATTAAATTAGTTTCTTCTGCAGGTACTGGCTTTTTCTACACTACCGATAAGAACAAACGTAACATGCCTGGTAAAATGGAAATCAAAAAATTTGATCCCGTTGTACGTAAGCACGTTATGTTCAAAGAGGCAAAAATCAAGTAATAAAACTTGCTTTTGTCTCCATGAAAACCCAGCTTTGGCTGGGTTTTTTGCGTTTGCTGTTCAGGTAACTTCTGCGTTACTCTGGGCGTACTTATTGAATAGAACTCAACACTTAAGTTATGGCCAGAATTTCTCAACGGGCAATGAATAACGTCGTGATCTTTGCCATGTTAATCATGATCGCCTTGTTCAACATCGATCAATTTTTGCCTCAGGAAGAAGGCAACGCCATTATCCCCCTTGTGCCCGAAGATGCGTATATCCTGAAAATTGAGCAAGGCCAGAACCAACTGGTGCGGCAAGGGCAGGGCTGGCAGCAGGTGGTTACCTCAGACGATGTAAACGTCACCCCACAGGCACAACTACAAGCATGGCAACAGGCAGCTTTAGAACGCACAAAAATGGCTCAGGAGCCTACTGGTGAGCCGCTGGTGGTCGTGGTATGGTTAGCGGGCCAATCTGATGGCTTAGTGTTTGCTTTTTATCCCCACGTCGAAGCCACGTATGTAAAACATAAAAACAAGTGGTTTATTCTTTCTAATGCCACCTTGGCGCAGCTGTTGCCTTGGAACACCGAGTAAGAGAACGCGCATGCCTGAGTTACCGGAAGTCGAGGTTAGCCGTTTAGGGATCACCCCTTGGCTTAAAGATCAAACCATTACCCGTGTTATCGTTAGAGATAAACGGTTGCGCTGGCCGGTCCCCGAAGAGATCCATTTAGCCTCGGGGCAGGTGGTCACACACATTCACCGCCGCGCTAAATACCTGCTGTTGGAAACAAAAATAGGCAGTATCGTTTTACATTTGGGGATGTCGGGGAAGCTGCGGGTGATAGATGCGGATTATCCGGCAGTTAAACATGATCATATTGACATTGTGCTGGCCTCTGGAAAGTGTTTGCGCTTTAACGATCCTCGCCGCTTTGGCGCCTGTTTATGGCAACCTTATGGCGATACCTTACCCCTCTTAACAAAATTAGGCCCAGAACCCCTTACCGATGCCTTTAATGTGGCGCATTTGGCCACGCTGGCAAAAGGGAAAAAGTCGCCCATCAAGTCATTGATTATGGATAACGCTGTGGTGGTCGGCGTGGGAAATATCTATGCTAACGAAGCGTTATTTTTAGCTGGCATCGATCCGCGCCGGGCGGCGGGACGAGTTAGCCTAAAACGTCTACAAGTACTTACTGAGGCCATTAAAACTGTGTTGGCTAAAGCCATTGAGCAAGGGGGAACCACGTTAAAAGATTTCGCCCAAAGTGATGGTCGCCCTGGCTACTTTGCTCAGCAACTACGCGTTTATGGGCGAACCGGTGAAACATGCCAGCAGTGCGATACCGACATTAAAAGTGTGGTGATCGGGCAACGAAATACTTTCTTCTGCCCGTCATGCCAGCGGTAAACTACTTTCCTTTCTTTTTGTGTAACCGTTCGATAAGGGCTTGTTCTACCACCGGATGACAAAATTCGCTGACTTTGCCATTGTGTAAGGCAACTTCTTTAACCAATGTGGATGAAATAAACGAGTTTTCTTCCGAAGGGGTTAAAAATACGCTTTCTAATTTGGGGTTCAGTCGCCGATTCATATTTGCCAGCTGAAACTCATATTCGAAATCTGAAACCGCCCTTAATCCACGAATGAGTATGGTGGCGTCAATTTCATCGGCAAATGCCGCCAGCAAGCCGGTAAAGCCCTGCACTTCCACATTGGGTAATTTACGGGTAACTTCGGTAATCATTGCCACTCTTTCTGCTAATGAAAAGAGGGGTTTTTTACTGGGGTTAGCTGCAATGGCGACGATTACGTGCGAGAACATTTGTGAAGCACGTTCAATGAGATCGGCGTGACCATTAGTGATAGGATCAAAGGTGCCGGGATAAATTGCTCTGGTGTGCATAGTCATAGGCTTACTCATGGATTCCAAATTGGCCATTGCCATTATCTAAATTGCTCTTCATCATGCCTCGTTGAGACCTTCCAGAAAAGACGCCCAATGGGCATTTTGCCAGAAAAATTGTGCATACTTGGCTTTTTCTTTTTCAAGGGAACGTAAAAAGCGCGCTATGTTCTGACTTTTCCATTTATCACCTTGGCGAAAACGGCAACGATCAAAGTCGATGATCCATACCTTCCCTGATGTATCCACCATGATATTTCTCACATTGAGATCGTGGTGATAAACGCCCGCTTTGTGCATGCGTGCAACCGCTTTGCCGACGGCGTGCCATTGTTTAGATGACAGGGGCTGACGGCATAACACGGCATGTAAATCTTCACTGTGAGGGATCATCGCGGTGATTAAGTCACCCCGGTACACACAGCCCTGACGCTTTACATGTACAGCAATGGGGTGGGGCACACAGAGACCTTGCTCTCTCATGGCCCACAATAACCGAAATTCTCTAAAGGCGCGGGTTTTTTCTAAGCCAGCATACAGGTATTGGTCAGATAACACTTTTCCCGGTAAGCCGCCCCTTTTGTAATGACGTAACACCAATGCCTGATTATCTACCTGGATAAAAAGGGTGGTACCTCTGCCTTTCGCTTGTCCGGTCACCGCATTGAGATTTGCCCAATAGACAGGATCAAACCAATCAAGGGTCAAATTTGGCGCCGCCTTACTATCCATCATGACATAATGGCCGTTGCCCATTGAGATTTGTTTTATCGTCATGCTAAATCATTAATGTGGTAAATTGTCCATTGTAATGAAAATTTCATAGTTTTCAGCCTTAGAGGTGATTCCTTGAAGAAAAAGATTTGTTTGATGAGGTTGTCTGCCATTGGTGATTGTTGTCATGCAGCCGCGTTAGTCCATCGGATAAAAACACACTGGCCCGATGCTCAGCTTACCTGGATTATAGGTAAGGTCGAGTATCAATTAATGAAAACCCTGCCAGATGTACGGTTTATTGTGTTTGATAAAAAGCAGGGGAAAGCGGCCACACGTCAGCTGCAAGCGGCGGTAAAGGACGAGTATTTTGATGCCTTACTGATGATGCAGGTGGCACTAAGAGCCAACCTCGCATCCCGGGTAATTAAAGCAAAAGAACGTATTGGTTTTGATTGGGCCCGGAGCAAAGAGTTGCACTGGCTTTTTGCCAATAAACGGGTAAAACCCCATGGGCATGCCCATGTGCTTGACGGTTTTATGGATTTCGGTGATGCCTTGGGCGTGCCGCCGCTCATGCCGCCTCAGTGGCATATTCCGGTGCCGGATGCCTCGGAAGAAAAAGCCAAGGCGCTACTGGAACGCGTGGGACCTTATGCGGTGATCAGCCCCGCGGCCAGTAAAGATGAGCGCAACTGGCTTCCTGAGCGCTACGCCCAAGTGGCAGAGCACATACGTTCGAAGAATAAGGCGGTGATCTTATGCGGCGGGCCAGGCAGTATGGACAAAACGCTGGCAGAGGCGATTTTATCTCATACTGACAAGATCACGGAAAATCTAGTGGGGAAAACGTCGTTACACGATATGTTGGCGATTTTGCGCTATGCTTCTTTAGTTGTGGCACCCGACACCGGCCCGGCTCATATGGCAACCACAGTAGGTACTCCGGTTATCGGTTTGTATGCCCATTCTAACCCGCGACGAACAGGGCCTTACAATAGCCTTTCTTATGTCGCCTCGGTATATGACCAGTGCATTGAAGAACAAAAAGGTAAAAGTTGGGAAAAATTACCGTGGGGAGCAAGAGCGAAAGGAAAAACATTAATGTCTCGGATTTCAACACACAGTGTAGTAGCATTGGTTGACCAGTTGCTAGATTAAACAACGTAAAGATTTTATTGCGATAAAAATCGCAAAAAATACACTGTTTATCTACACTTACCCTAAACAAGCGTCACCAAGACACATTTCTTTAAAATGAGGTGTCAATTGTTCAACCTGATTAGGCAATGGTTTTCCACCGTATGTTGCGCCACTATGCTGCGTTTTGGCGCAGCAAGCGTTGTCATATGTATTGCCTTTCCTGCTATGGCAACTGATGTCAAAGTGATCTTGAATCCTGAGTTAGACCAGTCAACGTTTTCACGTACCCAAATCCGACAAATCTTTTCTGCACGGCAGCAATATTGGAGTGATGGCACAAAGATTACTGTGTATGTCCTAGATTCCAATACGCCGGGTCATCAAATGTTTTGTCGGGAAATCCTGCAGATTTTTCCCTATCAGTTAGAACGGCTGTGGAATCAAATTATCTATTCCGGGCAAGGTGACAGGCCCATCACCGTAGATTCAGAAGCTGAAATGATTGATGCTGTTGCTCGTACTCCCGGCGCCATAGGCTACGCTTATCGTGGTGTCATCCATTCCGGTGTTCAGGAGGTTTCGATACAATGAAGATCTATAAATTGTTAGCGGTTCCTTTTCTTGTTTATGTGAATGGGTGTTTGGCCGACTCCTCTTTTAGTTGGCATGGATTTATTGCCCAAGGGGTAAACCAGTCCATCGGTAGTGATTTTATCGGCGAAGATGACGAGGTGAGTTTCGATCTAACGGAAGTGGGATTGAATATGCGGTATGACATTAATTCGTCATTGGCCGTGGTAGGACAAGCGGTCTATTTAAACGGTGGTAATCGTTATGAGCGCGGCGCTCGGCTCGATTATCTGTTTGTCGACTGGCATCTACCTGAGATGGGTAACTGGGATACGCATTTGCAGCTTGGCCGTTTTAAAAGTCCCCATTGGTTATACTCGGCAACCCGTGATGTTCCCCAAACCCGTTCAACTATTGTTCTGCCGCAGTCGATTTACTTTGATAATTTTCGTGATGTTGCTCTAGGCAGTGATGGTGTGCTTTTACAGCTTAGCCGACCTACAGAGGATGGGAATCTTCGTATTAACTGGAGCTACGGAAGAATACCGCTGAGTAATTATCAAACCAAGGCGTTGTTGGGACAATTTACGGAAGGAGAAGTTAAACAGGACTTTGTGCATCAAATCAGTGTGTATTGGCAACCGCCCTCGTTAAACTGGCAAATAGGTGCAAGCTGGCTAGATTCAGACTTTATTTATAATGCCGCGCCCGATGAGTTCTTAGTAGACGGTGGCCGCTCGGTACAGTTTTATACCTTATCGGCGGTGTATTATTCAGAAAACTGGGAGTTTACCACTGAACTTTTGGGCAGCAAAAAACGGGATTTCGGTGGTTTTAGCCCGTCCTATTACGTCAAACAAAGTGGCGAGGGTGGCTACGGGCAGTTCAGATATATGCTAAATAACAATATCAGTGTGCTGGTGGGGCTTGATTATTTCGTGGCCGATAGGAGTGATAGTAACGGTAAAGCTTTAGAAGCACGATCTGAAGGCGTTATCCCGGCTTATTTCGGTTACATGAAAACCGCCACGGTGGGTATGCAGTGGGAACCGTATCCCCAATGGCGGATCCAGGCGGAGCACCATTGGGTACATGGTGCCGGAAGGCTGACAAGTATTCCCAGCCCAGGTAACACGCCAGATACCGAGGAGTATTGGCAAATGTGGGCTATCCAAGCAATGTACAGGTTCTGAAATGAAAGTCAGACTGTCAATTACCACCAAGTTGATCACAGTCGTCATTGTTATGATGTTGTCAGTGACGGTGGCTATTGCTGTTATGCTTATTGCTGAATCTCAATCAACCATGGAACAGCAACACAAAGATTTTCAGCTTAAAAACCAGCGCCAGTTGGGGTTAATGGACGAGCTGTTGTCCGAACGATTGCTGGTCTGGATTGAGACCTTTTCCCGCTGGGGAAAAACCGAAACACTGTCCCAAGAACAGTTGGTAAAAGCACTGGAAGATTCGAAAGATGCCTTGAATGTCAGCCTGCAAATTCGTGACATGTGGTTGTTTGGCGCGAACGGCTCTTTGCTGATGGGCGATACCCGCGATATGCCCGATTTTGTGCCAGCTATGGAACGGGAAACCAGTAATTCTATGCGCCCTCAAGACCGATTTGAATGTGATGTTTGGTGTTCAAGGTACGTCTCTGCGCCTATTATGATCGCAGGGCAAGAGGTGGCGGTACTCGTGTTAAGTTCAAGCTTTAATGAACTCCTCGCAGCCTTGTCCCAGTTTTCCAGCGCCTATCGCATTGCCGTGGTCGAACATACGGGCTATACCACCAATCACATCAAACTGAATATTGTTAGCCGGCTATCAGAAGAAAATTATGATCTTGTTGATAGTGTCTTGTCCAACATTCCTGCCACCGCGACCACTCGAAGCATGATTGAAAAAGGCGCATTAGTAAAAAACGATAACCAATACTTATTGGTAAGTTTATTGCCAATGTCGGAAGTGGTGACCCAAGATTATTATATTGTCTTTATTCGGGATATTTCCGATCGCATCGCCTCAGCAAATAAATATCAAAATCAGGTTGTGGGTACGGCTATTGGCTTGTTTTCGTTATTTACCATCCTGCTGTTACTCATTATTCAGCAATATAAACGAAAGCTACTGCGACTGGCTGAACGTCTTCCCTTGTTAGCCGAGCAAAATTATCAAGAATTCAAATATCTTAGCCCTAAACAAAACCGACGCACCAAACAACGTTTTCCAGATGAAATCGATTTATTAGAAGATACCGCAACGGATTTGGCCAGGCAGCTGGAAGAGCAGGATACCAAGCTTGCTGCATCTAACGCCCAACTTGAAAATATGGCCATGTTTGACGGCCTGACGGGATTGCCAAACCGCACCATGATGACCTTTCAAATTGAGAAGCAGGTGGCGGCTATTACCCGAGAGCGGGGTTTAGCGGCAATTTTATTTTTAGATCTTGATGACTTTAAAAAAGTCAACGACAGTCACGGGCATGATGTTGGTGACCATTTAATTTTCGCCGCTGCCGAGCGCATAACCCATGCGGCAGGCGAACATCATCTGGTGGGACGCTTTGGTGGTGATGAATTTGTTGTATTAATTGGTGACGCCAAAGATAAAGAGGAAGTGGAACGGATCGCAGAGCGGTTACTGAATGCCTTTACGAAGCCTTTAGATGTGGATCACCTCACGTTTTATATTTCTACCAGTATCGGTGTGGCCATTACCAATCAGCCGGAAACCTCGGCAATGGAGTTATTGCGTCACGCCGATATTGCCATGTATGAAGCAAAAGCTCAGAAAGGGGCGGTATTTAAACTCTACGATGCATCAATGAATATTAAAGTGATGCGTAAAGTGGAGCTGGAGCAAGAAGCACGGATTGCACTGCGAGAAAACCAGTTCAGCCTGGCATTGCAGCCGCAAGTGAATATTGCTACCTCCCAACTAGAAGGGTTTGAAGCCTTAATTCGCTGGTATCACCCGGTCAAAGGCTATATTTCGCCGGGGGTGTTTATTCCCCTGTTAGAAAATACCCCGTTTATGCTGGAGTTGGATTATTGGGTATTAACCCGGTCTTTGCGCATTTTAAATGAGCTAAGTACCAGTGGTTATTCTCATTTGAAAATGGCCATTAATATTTCCGCGGCACAATTTACCGATGCCACCTTACCGCACTTTTTGCGGCAACAGTTGTCACTATATGAACTGGCACCAGAAAAAGTGGAACTGGAATTAACGGAAACCGCACTGGTCTCGGATATGGATTCTGCTATAGATGTGTGTAAAGCCTTGCAAGATATGGGGTGCTTGGTTGCCATAGATGATTTTGGTACGGGTTATTCATCATTCAGTTATCTTAAATCGTTGCCAGTGGATTATGTGAAAATCGATCAGTCTTTTATTGCAGGCATGATGGATAATCCCGAAGACAGTAACATTGTTAAATCGACGATTTCTCTGGTACGTAGTCTAGGGCGCACGGTGATTGCTGAAGGGGTGGAAACCAAAGAACAATTAGACCGACTAAATGAGTATAAATGCCATCAGGCCCAAGGATATTTGATTAGCCCTCCTATACCTGAATCGCAGCTATGGGAACGACTGGATAAAAATGTCACCAATGGTCTGTGGAAGGCGGTAGGCCAGAATAGCCGTGCAGATGGCCAACATCAATTTGAGTTCTAGTCCTTCTTGTATAAGGGATATTACACTTTGACTAAAAGGGTGTACCCTCACACTGTCTTTCATTAGAATACCTTTTTTTTTCCTGGAGAGCGTCATGTCAGAGGCATTTATCGCCCATTTACGTGGGCAGTTAGCTGAATTGAAACAAGACGGGCTGTTTAAAGAAGAGCGCGTTATCACATCGCAGCAACAGGCCGATATAGCGGTTGGTGATGGCAACGAGGTTATCAACTTCTGTGCGAACAATTACTTAGGTTTGGCCAATCATGACTCGCTCATTGCGGCTGCAAAAGAAGGGCTCGACAGTCACGGCTTTGGCATGGCGTCTGTTCGGTTTATCTGTGGTACCCAAGATATTCATAAAGCACTGGAAGAAAAAATCAGTGGTTTTCTGGGGACCGAAGATACTATTCTCTACCCTTCCTGCTTTGATGCAAATGGCGGTTTATTCGAAACCTTACTTGGTCCCGGCGACGCTATTATCTCCGATGCGTTAAACCATGCCAGTATCATTGACGGCGTACGTTTGTCGAAAGCCAAACGCTATCGTTATCTTAATAACGACATGAGCTCGCTGGAAGATCAACTGGTGCAAGCAAAAGCAGACGGTGCCCGTTTTAAGGTTATTGCCACCGACGGCGTGTTCTCTATGGACGGCGTTATTGCTAACTTAAAAGGCATTTGCGATCTAGCGGAAAAATATGATGCCATGGTGATGGTGGACGATTGTCATGCCACGGGCTTTCTGGGTGAGAATGGCCGAGGCAGCCATGAATACTGTGATGTGATGGGGCGGGTGGATATTATCACCGGTACCTTGGGTAAAGCCATGGGGGGCGCATCCGGCGGCTATACTTCAGGCAAAAAAGAAGTGGTGGAATGGCTGCGTCAACGCTCCCGTCCTTATTTGTTCTCTAATTCGGTGGCGCCGCCCATTGTTGCGGCGTCATTAAAAGTGTTTGATATGATGGCCGACGGTCATGCATTACGGGAACAGTTATGGCGCAATGCGGCCCATTTTAGAACCCGTATGGAAGAGGCCGGTTTTACCTTGGCGGGAAAAGATCACCCCATTATTCCTGTTATGTTGGGCGATGCCAAATTGGCCAGTGAAATGGCGAATAAACTGCTAAGTAAAGGTATTTATGTCATTGGCTTTTCTTATCCGGTAGTGCCAAAAGGTGAGGCCCGTATTCGTACGCAGATGTCAGCAGGTCACACCTTAGCCCATGTTGATAAAGCCGTAGATGCCTTCATTGAAGTAGGCAAAGAGCTAGGAGTTATTTGATGAAGTCTTTGGTTAAAGCACACCGGGAGCCGGGAATATGGATGCAAGACACGCCCAAACCGGAAGTGGGACATAACGATCTACTGATTAAAATTCGCAAAACCGCTATCTGTGGAACAGATATGCATATCTACAACTGGGATGACTGGTCACAAAAAACCATTCCCGTGCCGATGGTTGTGGGTCACGAGTACATAGGTGAAGTGGTGGGCATGGGCCAGGAAGTGGCCGGCTTCAAACTGGGTGACCGGGTGTCCGGTGAGGGGCATATTACTTGTGGTCATTGTCGAAATTGCCGCGCGGGACGTCGTCACCTATGTCGTAATACCGAGGGCGTTGGGGTGAATCGCGCGGGCGCATTTGCTGAATATTTAGTGATCCCTGCGTTTAATGCATTTCGTATTCCCGATAATATTAGCGACGATATGGCCGCCATTTTTGACCCTTTCGGCAATGCCGTACATACCGCTTTATCTTACGATCTGGTGGGTGAAGATGTGCTGATCACCGGTGCCGGCCCCATAGGCATTATGGCTGCGGCTGTGGCTAAACATGTGGGTGCTCGTCATGTGGTTATTACTGACGTGAATCCGTATCGTCTGGCGCTGGCGGAAAAAATGGGCGTTACTCGCGCGGTAAATGTAAGCACCACGGCGTTGTCTGATGTCATGGATGAGCTGGGCATGAGTGAAGGCTTTGATGTGGGCTTGGAAATGTCTGGTGTGCCGGTGGCATTTCGGGATATGCTCAATAAAATGAACCACGGTGGCAAGGTGGCCATGTTGGGCATTCCGCCCAGTGATGTTTCCGTAGACTGGAATCAGGTTATTTTTAAAGGTTTAATCATTAAAGGCATTTATGGTCGCGAGATGTTTGAAACCTGGTATAAAATGGCCAGCTTGTTACAAAGTGGCTTAGATCTTTCCCCTATTATCACCCATCAGTTTGACATAGATGACTTTCAGCGAGGGTTTGATACTATGGGCTCAGGCCAGTCCGGCAAAGTCATTCTTAATTGGTAAATCACATGTCAGTATTTCAGCATATTAGT
The DNA here is from genome assembly GCF_036697315.1 of Alteromonas sp. 14N.309.X.WAT.G.H12. Taxonomy (NCBI): domain Bacteria; kingdom Pseudomonadati; phylum Pseudomonadota; class Gammaproteobacteria; order Alteromonadales; family Alteromonadaceae; genus Alteromonas; species Alteromonas sp. 14N.309.X.WAT.G.H12. The sequence continues at coordinate 232,909 of NZ_JBAHZB010000002.1, read as the reverse complement.
ATTCAAGATGCCGCAGAGCGCCTGGAAGAGTTTGTCGTTGTAGACATTCGCGATCCTCAGTCTTTTGCCCTAGGGCATGTACCTGAATCCCTAAATTTGAATAACGATAATTTTGCTGATTTTCTGGCGGCAACACCTAAAGATAAGCCCGTGCTGGTGGTGTGTTATCACGGCTTAAGCAGTCAACAGGCTGCAAACGTGATTGTCCAGCAGGGCTATGAAAGCGTGTACAGCTTAGACGGCGGCTTTGAAGGCTGGAAACTGGGCCAACCGGTAGCGACAGCGTAAACGTGAGCGTGCCGTTAATCGCCATTCGCAATGAAGGTTACGCCCATCTGTTGGCGAATTACCTTACCAGTCAGCACATGCCTGCCCATGTTGCCCCCTATTCAGAAGACGGTGAATATCTTGTTGTTTTAGAACAAGAAGCCCATCTGGCAAACGCACGAAATATCTGCGAAGAATTTGTTAGACAACCTCAGCATCCTAAATATCAACAAGCGGCCTGGGAAAACGGTGAAAGGGTAAACCTTCATCCTTCCAAAGCCAGTAACCTCAATCTATCATCGCTGCTAGCATGGGCGAAAGACGCTCCTTTTACGGCGACCATTCTGGCGGTGTGTACCCTAGTGTATGTGTTGTCTGTGTTAGGGTTTTTCAGCTCGGTGGGGCATCTGTTGAAAATGGAGCCCTTTGCGCAGCTGGGGCAAAACCATGAATACTGGCGCTTGATCACTCCCGCCTTTCTTCATTTTTCGGCGGTACATTTTATTTTTAACGTCCTTTGGTGGAGCATGCTTGGCGCCCAAATAGAGCGGAAGCTTGGCATGTCGATGCTGATGGTGCTTTTTGTGGTCTCGGCCCTGTGTTCCAACGTGGCGCAAGCTATCGTTAGCGGGCCAGCGTTTGGTGGCTTATCTGGCGTGGTGTACGCGGTGTTAGGTTTTGTCTGGTGGACCGGATGGCTAAAGCCCGCTTGGGGCCTTTTTATACCCCGTTCTATCGTGGGCTTTATGCTGGTTTGGCTGGTATTAGGTTATGCGGACGTTTTGTGGGTGAGTATGGCAAATACTGCGCACACCGTTGGCTTAATTAGCGGGTGCGCCATGGCAGCACTATTGGTGTTGGGCTCGAATCGAAAAAAATCCCCTTAGCCGCCTTGGGCCAAATATTTGGTAAAAATAACGTCTTTAATGATGGTCGCCCCGGTTTCCTTGCGCATATGATCCTGCAAGGCTTTTAATATCGCCTGACGTATATCTTCTCTACCGGTTAACGATTTTACTTTTTCTTCCGGTTGCTGGCCAAAGATCTCAATGGTTGTTGCTCGTAGCAAGGGCATGTGATGCTCGGCAATTTCCAACATATCCACATTTTCAATCATCAATTCCACCGAAACCCGTACATAGCCTAATTTTCGCGAGGAAGGGCTGATGTAGTTGGTAATAATATCGGGTTCAAGACCTAAGAACGCATATTCTTGTGGAGGCGTTTGACCATAAGCGTTAATACTGCCTAGCCCAGCAAGCAGGCTAAGTAACAACAGAAAACGAGCAGATAACTTTTTCATAAAGCCACAACTATAATAAAAGCGTAAGAAAACAAGTGAATATAGAGTTTAGCAAAAGCCCAAGAATAAACACGAATTAATCGAAAACTATGAGTATGTAAACGCGGACATGTGGGCGTGGCACAATACCAATGGTAATATACGCCCTTCTAAATTATTGGTGTAGGTATTTTTGGAACTCGCGCATTCATTTCCCATTGGCATAGACACACAATGGCAGGCTGTTTCTGCATTTAGGCCACTGTCTGATAAAGCCCAATCCTGGCTGCTTGATACGGGCTCGTTGACCGAGCGTATTGAGGGCGTGTCGAATCATTTTTCTTTGCAGCTTGTGGGGGAGGGGGTTGCCCCGTTACATGCCGATGAAACCCGCTTATTGAAAGGGGAAGCCAACGAGTACCGAGTACGGGAAGTCTTTTTAAAGGATGGCACGTCACCTTGGGTGTTTGCCCGTTCTGTGATCCCCGCAGCTTTGGTGAGCTCTGAATTTGCAGGGTTAGGCACCGAACCGCTGGGTAAACGTTTATTTAATGATGCGCGTTTTCGCCGGGGCGACTTTGAACTTTGTCGTATTCGTCTTCCCTCGTTGTGCTCCGATGCTACTGATTTGTTGTGGGGACGGCGTTCGTGTTTTCATTTTCAAAATCTGGAACTGCTGGTGGCGGAAATTTTCCTGCCGGCTTCTCCGCTTTACTAAAAGGCACGTTGAGTATGGCAATAGCGCTGTCGTTATCAAACTGGCGATCCTACGTACAACTAACGCGACTGGATAAACCTATTGGCATCTATCTGTTGCTCTGGCCCACTGTTTGGGCTTTGGTGATTGCCGCGGATGGGCTGCCTAATATGGGTCTTCTCGCCATCTTTATCGCCGGTGTGGTTTTGATGCGTTCAGCCGGATGTATCATTAACGATTACGCTGACAGAAAAGTAGACGGCAGTGTTAAACGCACGGCTTCCCGCCCTCTGGTGAGCGGCGCCGTGAGCGAAAAAGAGGCCCTGCAATTGTTTGGCCTGCTGGTGTTCATTTCGTTTTTACTGGTTTTAATGCTGAACTGGCAAACCATCGCACTGTCGGTGGTGGCGTTACTGTTGGCAGCCTGTTATCCATTTATGAAGCGCTACACTCATCTGCCTCAGGCGGTACTTGGGGCCGCATTTGGCTGGAGTATTCCCATGGCGTTTGCCGCCGTTACCGGTACGGTGTCATTAGAAGGCTGGCTGCTTTTCATCGCCAATCTTTCCTGGACCATTGCCTATGATACTTACTATGCCATGGTAGACCGGGACGACGATGTGAAGATTGGCGTAAAATCCACGGCCATTTTGTTTGGTCACTTTGACCGGATCATCATCGGGGGATTGCAGGCTATTACCCTGCTATTGGTGATGATAATCGCCATGCGTCTACACTATAGTTGGGTCGTTTATGCCGGGCTAGGCGTGTGTGGTGGATTGTTTTTACTGCAGTGGTATCAAACCCGAGAGCGGGAGCGTATGGCGTGCTTCAAAGCGTTTTTAGATAACCATTATGTGGGGCTGGTACTGGCGGTGGCGCTCATACTCGACCGGGTTATACTTGCTGGATAAAGTCCAATGTATTGGCAAACATAACCCGTATTTTGTGGGCGCGAAACTACTTAAGTTTTGCGCTTTTTTCTGCTTCTAGGGCCGCCAAACGGCTTTCCATGGCTTCCAGCTTTTCTCGGGTACGTATTAATACCTGGCTTTGAATATCAAATTCCTCGCGGCTGACTAAGTCTAATTTGCCCAGTTGGGTTTGTAGTACCTGCTTTATCCGCGTCTCTGCACTTTCAGCCATGGAGCGTACTCCCGGGGGGACAGCGTCAGAAATTTGTTTCGCAATTTCTTCGAGTTTTTTCGGATCAAGCATGGGATTTCCTTTATAATGCGCGTCATCATGTAGTTGCTACGTATTTTAAAGAGATGCGGAGCACATGCAACGAAAACTATCTTTCTCATAACCGAATTACGTCATTCCCGCTGCTTATGAAACTCAATGATGCACAACAATCTGCTGTGACGTTTGTCTCCGGTCCTTGTCTGGTACTGGCGGGAGCCGGCAGTGGCAAAACCCGGGTGATCACCAATAAAATTGCCTATCTGGTAAGAGAGTGTGATATGCCGGCTCGACAAATCGCCGCGGTCACCTTTACCAATAAAGCCGCCCGGGAAATGAAAGAGCGGGTAGGGCAAACGTTAGGGAAAAAAGAAGCCCGTGGCTTGAAAGTGTCGACCTTTCATACTTTGGGACTGTCGATTATTAAGGCTCATGTCAGAGAGCTGGGACTAAAACCGGGCTTTTCTTTGTTTGATGATAAAGACTCGCTGGCGCTGTTAAATGATCTTACGGCTGAGACCATTGACGGCGATAAAGATCAGCTAAAAATGCTGCAAAGCTGTATTTCGAACTGGAAAAACGATCTTATCCTTCCTGATGCCCTTTCCCGGCAAGCAAAAAGTGCCGGGGAGAGCGAATTTGCCGAAGCGTACCGTCAATATCAGAACCATCTGCGTGCGTACAATGCCCTGGATTTTGATGATTTGATTTTACTGCCCACCTTGCTGCTACGCACCAATGAAACGGTACGCCAGAAATGGCAAAACAAAATTCGCTATTTGCTGGTGGATGAATATCAAGATACCAATACCAGTCAGTACGAACTGGTGAAACTCCTGGTGGGCGAACGGGCACGATTTACCGTGGTGGGTGATGATGATCAGTCGATTTACTCTTGGCGTGGGGCGCGTCCACAAAACTTGCATCTGTTAAAACAGGACTTTCCACGTCTTAATGTGGTGAAGTTAGAGCAGAACTATCGCTCCTCAGGGCGGATCCTGCATAGTGCGAATATTCTTATCCAGAATAACCCACATATATTTGAAAAAACCCTGTTTTCAGAAATGGGTTATGGTGAGCCACTGCGGGTTATCACCGCTAAAAATGAAGAGCATGAAGCAGAACGGGTGGTCGCAGAACTTATTGCTCATAAGTTTATGAACCGCACTGGGTACAAGGATTATGCGATCTTGTATCGGGGCAATCATCAAAGCCGGTTATTCGAAAAGCTACTTATGAGCAACCGTATTCCCTATCGCATCAATGGCGGTATGTCTTTCTTTGGCCGAACCGAAGTCAAAGACATCATGGCGTACCTGCGGTTATTGGTGAATCAGGATGACGACAATGCCTTTTTGCGGGTGGTCAATACCCCTAACCGGGGCATTGGGCGAGCGACATTGGAAAAGCTGGGTAACTTTGCCAATGAACTGAAAGTTTCCTTGTTTGCTGCGGCAACCCATTCGGGATTGTCGGGGGTGCTACCCGATGCGGCCTACCGGCGCGTAGCTGGATTTGGCCGTTGGGTGGTGGAAACCGCCGATAACATCAACCGTGGTGACAGCAAAGCCGTCTTGCGGGATATGATCCGCTCGATGCAGTACGAAGAATACCTTTATGAGCAAAGCCCAAGCCCGAAAGCCGCAGAAATGGGTATGGCCAACGTAAGTACCTTATTTGGCTGGGTAACGGACATGCTTGAAGGCAGCGATATAGATCCGCCCATGACCATGCAGGAAGTGGTTAACCGGCTGATCTTGCGGGATATGATGGAGCGAGCCGAGGAAGACGGTGAAGCAGATCAAGTTCAGCTAATGACATTACATGCGTCTAAAGGACTGGAGTTTCCGGTGGTCTTTTTAGTGGGCATGGAAGAAGGCTTACTGCCCCATCAAAGCAGTATTGACGAAGACAATGTTGAAGAAGAGCGCCGACTGGCCTATGTGGGGATTACCCGCGCCCAACGAGAACTGATTTTCAGCTTAGCAAAAGAGCGCCGTCAGTTTGGTGAAATTATTAACCCTGAGCCTAGCCGTTTTCTGTATGAACTACCCAGTGATGATTTGCAATGGGACGATAAAAAGGTAAAACCGTCGGCAGAACAGAGAAAGAAAACCAATGAAGCGGGGTTAGCAAGCTTAAAAGCGATGCTGGGAAAAACGGATTAATCTGGCTTTTTTAAGTGAACAGGGCTCGGTGCGCTAAGGGCTTTACCTTGTCCATAATGACACTCTATTTCATTGAGGGCTTCTAGCTGGAGAGTTGAATCTATTCCTTCTGCAATGACGTCAAAATGCAGATGTTCTGATACCAGCATGACCGATTGGATCAACTTAAGGTTGCGCTGAGAACGGGGAAGGGATTTTACAAATCGGTGATCGATTTTGATAAAGTCGAAAGGATAGGCAAATAAATAGCTTAGTGAAGCAAGCCCACTGCCAAAGTTATCCAATACCAATGTTACCCCCGCCCGTTTTAGCTTTTTAATGGCCGGTAAAATAGCCTGGGAACGTCGGTTTAAATCATTTTCGTCAAATTCAAACACCAACTGCTTCGGCGGTACATTCAAATCTCTAATAAGCTTGAGTATTTTCGATACCAAAGAAGCTTGAAGTAGATGATTGATAGAAATATTCACCGCGATTCGTTTAATGTCGCCATGGTTATTTTCGCTGTCTTTCAATAACAAGCAGGCATGCCGCAATTGGTAAAGATCCAGATCGAGGGTAAGGCCACTTTGCTCGGCGACCAGACGAAACTGCTCTCTATTTATTTTTCCGAAGTGGGGATCGACCCAGCGAACATATAATTCGTGGTAAAGTTTTTGACGTGTCTTTAAATCGAGCACCGGTTGTAAAAAGCACTCAAACTCTTCATCCCGTAGGGCCCGGCGAAACTCGTTTTCCAGTTCTAACTCTTCTAACAGGCGCTCGCGCATTGATTTGTCGAACATCACAAAGCGGCCACGTCCCATGGTTTTTGCCTGGTACATGGCGGCATCGGCATCGCGCAGGATTTCATCTGCTGAGCGGTAATAGGGCTCGAGGTGAGCAATACCAATGCTGGCGCCAGAGTACATTTCTTTTTCGTCTAAAATGAATGGCTCTGAAATGGATTCGATAATACGTGAGGCAACGTCTTCCACATCTTTGGTGGTGGCGAAGTTATCCAGCAATACCACAAATTCGTCGCCACCCAAGCGGGCCAGCAAATCATGACCGCGAATACACAGTGAGATGCGCCTAGCCACTTCAATTAAGAATTCATCACCAGCATGGTGGCCGAGGGTATCGTTGATGGTTTTAAAGCGATCGAGATCGATAAAGAGTACAGCGAACAGGTTGTCTGCATAGCGCTGTTTACTGGCAATGGCTAATTCTAAGCGATTGGTAAACATAGCGCGGTTGGGTAAATCCGTTAAATTGTCGTGATGAGCATCGTGGATCAGTTTGAGCTCAATTTCTTTCCGCTCTTCAATTTGCTGAGTTAAGAATGCATTGGTACGGTCGAGTTCGCGGGTACGTTCTTTTACCCGCTCTTCCAATTGGGCGTTATAGCGCTGAATGGCTTCGGTGCTGCGTTTTCGCTCCATGGCCGTGGCAATATGGTGTGAAACAAAGCGTAATAATTCTAAGTCTTTGGCAGTGTATTTTGCCAGTTTGCCGTAGGTTTGTACTGCAATTACCCCTGAAATGGTGCCATCAACAATAAGCGGGGAGCCTAGCCACGAGTTAGCACTTTTTAACATTCGCTGGGCGATGGTGACATCCAGTTCACCAGCTTCCGCCAGCTCCAATACGCGCGGCGGGTTAATGAGTTCAGTTTGCCCTGTGCGTAATACCAGTTCCGTAAGGCCCAAACCTAAGGGGCGGCGGGTGGGGTTTTCGTTGTTGGTATCGTTATAGTAGGGAAAATCGAGAAATTCACCGGATTGATCCAAGGTGGCAACAAAACAGTTGGGCGCACTAATAAGGCGGGTCAGTATTTTATGAATAGTGGCATAAAAGGCTTCCATATCACCTTCTGAATTAGCGGCCAATTCGGAGATTTCAAACAGCGCCTGTTTTAGGGTTTCCATTTTCTGGCGCTCCAAGATCTCCTCTTGAAGTTCATCGTTAATTTTTCTTAATTGACTGGTGCGGTCGCGAATGGTGCGCTCGGTTAATTCACGGTTTTTTACCCGATCCACCGCGGTAACAATATGTTGGGATACAAACAGCAGTACTTCTAAATCTTCTCGGGAATAGGAGACAGTGGTGTCGTAGGTTTGTACGACCATGGCCCCAATCACTTGCGAGCTGCGCTTTAATGGGACGCCTAAAAATTGGTGGGGCTTTGCGCCAACCAGTTTTATACTGTCGCGCTCAAAGAAGGCGTTATAGTCTTTTTCGTCGTGTATAAAAAGGTGTTTGCCAGAGCGAAGAATATAACCTGTGAGCCCATCCATAAGGGTTTCAGCGGGAATTTGCTTAATGGTTTGTTCGTCGAATTCATCGACAAAATAAGCAAAATTGACCAAGTTTGCGTCAGGCTCGTAAAAAGCCACGAAAAAGTTATCGGCATTCATAAAGTCGCCGATGATTTCATGTATAGCAGGATAAAGGCGACTGAGATTACTCACAGAGCTTGCTAACTCTGAGATATCAAATAACGCCTTTTGTACCCGTTCTGAACGTTTGTACTTTTCCGTAAGCTTTTGTAATTGCGGGATGAGTTCTCGAAGCTCTTCCTCTGACAACTCGTACTGCGTCGACCCTGAAGTCATACTGATATGCCGTATTATTATTTTAAGTATTATTCAGTACTAAATTACCCGATTTGTGAAAATAACGCCACTTATTGCAGTAAATTTGAACTAAGAATTTAAAAAGTGCAGAAGAGTATGTGAGGATATACGTAATGGCCAGCAGAGGAATACTGGCCATAAAAGGCGATTAGATCCCTTCGACCATGTATTCGATAGCCGCTTTAATTTCGTCATCGCTACAGTTGCCACAGGTTCCCCGAGGTGGCATGGCGTTTAAGCCATTTAACGCATTATTCCATACGCCATCTAAACCCCGTTCGTCTAAACGTGGTTGCCAGTCTTCTGCGTTATGCACACGTGGTGCACCTAAAACACCAGAACCGTGGCATGCCACACAGGCGCCGTTATACACGTCTTCACCTGAACGGGCGGCAGCAGCCCCCGCATCAGCAGCCTGAGCACCGGCGACATTTAGGCTTCCATAGGGTTTTATGCGTTCTTTTATCGCTTCGTCTGTCATTTCCTGCGCGTGGGCTGTGGTTACACCCATTGCCACTACTACTACACCTAACAATGCATTTAGTTTCACATCTGTCTCCAGGCTACGGTCTTGTTAATCGTTATTCGCTCGATTATAGCGGTTAAAAAGTCTCCGACAACATTTTGAACAACAAATACCTATAAAAAGTGTGTGAAATGTTGATTTAACGTTTATCTGGTGGGAATAATGACAAAGAGGTTGAAGCGAGGGCGTTGCATCAGTATGATATCGCTCCCAATTAAGGCTGCTTGTCTTCGTGTCTTTGCATCGCCTTAAACGCAATATATCCGCCCCTAGCTCAGCTGGATAGAGCGCAGCCCTCCGGAGGCTGAGGTCAGAGGTTCGAATCCTCTGGGGCGGGCCATTTTCTCCCTTCCTCAAACGAACATCAGTTTTTGGCATTCATAATAATTTTATTAGATCTCGACGATAAATTTAAAAAAACGAGGCATCTCGATATCACCTGTTAATTTGTTAGTGAGTTTACATCGACGTCGGTAAACGATGCATCAGAATCGGCGTGTGGGATGGGTTAGCAAAGCTAAAATTACAGTTCATTTTTCACTATTTAAATTATTCTACACGTTAAAGTTCAATCGATCACTTTGTAGTGGCGGACTTACACATTTGAATTTAGTTGTAATTAAAGATTTATTTAATGCTAAGCCGGCAGATGGCTAGCAACGGAAAAGCAATAGGCAACTTATATGTTGTTAAAACAAAGTAAATCAATATATACATATGATGTTTTATTATGTAGTATCATTCGGATGTTAACAATTCGATAAATTGATGTGCATTGGAGACTATTGCCAAAAAGGACTCTGAACCAGTGTGCATACTAGCTTGGGACTACATTATGAAACGCCAATTTAAGATTGTCGCTCTGGCTCCACTTATGATGATTAGTGCCGCGTGCACGCAAATAGACACTAGAGAAAGCAGTGCTTCTACAAGTGATCCAAGTCAGCAAGTCAGTGTCAAGAGCCCGCTCGAAATAGCAGCGCGAAGAAAAATTGAAAAGCTTCAAACTATAATGGAAGAAGCAAAGTCAAAACAGATAGACGTGACGCGTGAGGAAGCCGTTGTTTGGTATGCAAATGAGTTTTTAAAATTCGCAAATTGGGACGAAGCCAACCCAGACGCTATCGAAGCTGCCTTTGGTTACGAGCGGCACTTCGCCCCTAATAAAAAACAACTTGCCGCTGAACTCCCTAACTTTGAACGTAATAAAGTGATAGACATCCTAGATGAGGGGATCGAAAAACTAGGTAAAGAGCTTCGCGGCGAAATAAAGCGTCGTCCTGTTGTTAAAGTCGACTGGCAGAACACCAAAGCCGTCGATGGTATGTTTGTGAGCAACGGCAAGCCTGTTTTCCTGTATGACTACTTTTCAAAGTCGGTAGGGCAGCCTCTAGGGCAGCCCGACATTTATAATGACTACTTAGGCGCACTTTATCATGGTGGCGCAGATCTTTACCCAGTTGATCACGACCGAGCTATTAATTCTTTCTTAGTTAAAGAAGACGGTACATTCGATGAAGAATTACTCAAAAAGCTCACAGCAATTCCTAATGACAATATTGGCTATTTGGTGGCATGGCTGATGGGCATTCCTAAGTGGGTTGAAGAGAAGGAGCCTGAAATTAGAAAAGGGCGTTCGCTTTTCCAAGGTTTTGATATAGACAATCCACTTGCCCGTGAAGTATGGGGCAATATACTGCGCAAAGCCGCTGAAGTAACAAAAGGTAAGAAAGTTATTGAGCTAGGTTTTGTACTGGCCAATGAACCACACTGGTACTCTGAAGCGGGCCACTGGACGGGTAATTATGAAGAGATGCAAGGGATTTCGTCTTATACATTAGCTGAATTCCAAAAATGGCTGAATAATAAATACAAGGGCAACTTAGCGCGGCTGAATGAAAACTGGGGCACTAAGTTTGCTAGCTTCGACGATGTAGAAATAGAAATTCCCATTAGTAAAGCGTTACGCGGAAAGCCAATCTGGTTCGATTGGAATCGCTATAACATGTATCGTGCGACCTCTTGGTTTACCTTCATGCAGAATGAACTACATGCAGTAAACCCAGATGCTGATACACACATCAAGATATTTCCACGTACATTCTATGAAGATTCACGCTCTCACGGTATCGACGTAGAAGCATTAACTGAACTGACAACCATGATAGGCCATGATGCGAAAGCCATGGGTAGCCCAAGTATACGGTCTCATATTTCGTCTGATTGGTGGAAAAAGTATACTTATAAATGGGACGGCATGAGCATGCTCCATGATTTCACTAAGTCAGTCGCGCCTAATAAAATCATGGTTAACTCGGAATCTCACTTCTTGTCTTCTGGCCAGTGGAAAGTAATGGATCCGCGTGAAAGTTACGTACGAAACGTATATTGGTTAGCTACGCTTCAAGGAATGGATGCAAACATGGCTTGGTTCTGGATGCGCGATCCAGATGGTTCACCCGAAGACCGTTTAGAAGGGGAACTTAACTTCTTTGACCCTGGTTTAGCCGGTGCCTTTGCTGGCTCGAATAATATGCAACCACATGTTTCGAACGAAGTGACGCAAGTTATGTTCGATTTAAATACCTATTCTGAAGAAATTATGGCGCTACGAAAGCAGCCTAGACCTATACGTTTATTCTATTCAGAAACGTCAGCCATTGATTTAAATGATTACATGACAACGCAGGGTAAGTTATATCGATCTATGTTTTTCGAAGGCTTCCCGCTTGGATACGCGACGCGTAATATTATCACTAAGCAGGATAATTTAACGTGGGATACCATTGTGGTATACAAAACGCCTAACGTTACCGATAGCGAGTTTGAAGCGTTACAAAATTACCTCGATTCAGGTGGATCTGTTGTGATGGACAAGCAATCCCTTCGTTTTAACGAATATGGACAGTTGCGTGAAAATACCTTACGGGCTAACCAAGGAAATCTCATCGTACTTGCTAAAGATTCTGACTTAAATAGGTTCCGCCAAGCGGCACTCGGTGCAGTAAACCCTAATAACCTACCTGATATCGAATTCGATATTGATAGTCCATTACCGTTTAAGACTACTATTACCAGAGTGGCCAAAACGGGCGATAATAAGTATCTTGTTAACTTATTAAGTGTGGGGCACGAACCTGTCCAGGTTAATCTTTCTTATAAAAATGGTGGTCAGTTGAAGATAACAGACTTGATGACGAGCAATCGTATGGACAGTTCTTTTGAGCTTGCCTCAGAAGAAGTCCTATTACTCGAAGTAGAGGTAAAGTAACAACCTAACTTCCCTTCCAAAAGCCGGTTAATAGATCCACTTGGCCGGCTTTCCTCTAGCCACGGCTATATAGCTGCGGCAGGTTATCGCGCAGAATCACTGCAGCGCACGCCTAGCGGGAACGAATTTGTCTCATTAATTGGTTTAATACAAAGGTAGATTTGGCGGTATTGAAGACCCTGGTGCTCCATATGTTCTCGGAGCAAGCGCAATTTCCTAAAAGCGAAAGTGTTTATGCAAAAGCCCGGTTCATCGGATTCTTTTGTTTATAAAAGTCGGATATTCCAAATAACGATGAGATCAGAGTGTTAACTTTGGGAAGCTCAAGGTAGAGATCAAATGGTTTCCGAAACCGACAACGGTGATCTTGTGAGTGTTCTAGCGTCTCATTGTTTATAGCGCATTGATCACTCCATAGGCTGCAAAGTCGTTTCAACAAAAAATGAAACGTTAATAAAACGTATACTTGGGGTTGCAGAAACATAAATTTAAACATAGTATGTTTGCATTAATAGTACATTGGATTGATAGCGTGTTGAGACTACCTGTTAGATTTAGCTCTTCGAGCCGAAACGTATCATTTTTCGCCCTTGTTGCCGCGTTCGGGGGCTTCGTGTTTGGATTGGACGCCGCAAATATATCAGGTGCACTTCGGTTCGTAAGTGCAGAATTCGAACTGGACTCAATTCAGCAAGGCACGCTAGTAGGTTGTGCGCTTCTCGGCGTTATTCTAGCGCTTTTCTTTACAGGCTCATTTTGTGAAAAATGCGGAAGGGCTAGAGTATTACTTGCTATCGGCTTCATTTACTCTTTGTCTTCTCTTTTGTCTGCGTTTGCGGTGAGTTATGGAATGCTTCTCGTCGGCCGCTTTATTGGAGGGGTGGCATTTGCTTCGATTACGGTTTCGGCCATGTATATTGGTGAAATTGCGCCTGCCCATCAGCGAGGCAAGTTTGTTTCTATAAACCAATTTATGATTGGGCTAGGACTGTTGTGCGCTTTTGTAATTAACTATTTTCTCGTTAAATCGCTTCCTACCGCTACCTGGTTAACCAACGACAATATTTGGCGCGTAATGTTAGGTGCGGAACTCATTGCGAATGCGATATGGGTTGGCCTTATCTTATGCATTCCAGAATCCCCTAGATGGTTGGCTAAAAAAGGACGAGATGAGGAGGCGTTATTTGTTTTTGAAATTATTGCTCCTGTAGAAAAGGCGAAATTGTTGCTAGAAGATGTAAAAAACTCACTTTCTAGCGACAACGAACTCAATTCGTTGTCCCAACTAAAAGCGTTGTTTGGACCCGGCTTACGCTTTGTATTATTCATTGCTGTTGCCTATGCGTTCGTTCAAGGTGCAACGGGAATGAATGCGGTGTTGTTTTTCGCGCCGATGGTGTTTGAGCAAGTAGGTATGAGCGTTGAAGATACGTTCATGCAAACCATTTCGACAGGCGCGGTTGGGCTTGCGGCAACTTTTGTAGCTATCGGTTTTGTAGAAAAGCTCGGCCGAAGAACACTGACTATAGCTGGGCTTTTGCTTGTTGTTATTGCGCACGGCTCTACTTTTTTAGGTTTTAAGCAAGCAAGCTACGAATTTAATGATACTGCAATAAAGCAGCTAACCGCGTATTTTCAACAAAACGATCTGCCGGTAGCCTCGTTAGCCTCATTCGCAGGTAAAAGTTTCGATACAGATGTGGCACTAAAAACTGAGCTAACCAAACATTTTGACAAAAAAACACTTCCACTGGTGAGTGGAACGATTATTGAAAAAACAATAATCGATGTTAATGCGTCACTGGTCTTGTTTGGTATTTTCGCATTCTTAGCGGCATTTAATTTGTCAATTGGTCCTATCATGTGGGTGATATTCTCTGAAATATTCCCCAACAAAGTACGTAGCGTAGCTCTGCCTTTCGCCGCACTCGTTCAAACTATTTCATCGTGGTCAATACAACAGTTTTTCCCTTGGCAGCTCGACAATATGGGGGTCGCCAATATCTTTTTGCTCTACGCAGGTATCGGTCTGTTTGGGTTAGTAATTATGTATCTTTATTTACCTGAAACAAAAGGGAAAACTATTGAGGAACTGGAGCTCGAGTTAACCAACCAAAATTCGATGGAGGCTAAGTAATTAACATGAGTAACAATAGCATAGCCACGTTCGTCGTCGACTGGGGAACCAGTAACTTTCGTCTTTTTGGTTTGGATAGCGAAGGCGTTTTGCTAAATACAATAGAGGCATCACTAGGGCTTCTTAAAATAAAAGATGGTAAATTTGCCGAAGCATTAGAGCAGAAGCTAGAAATGATGACGGCGAATTACCGCCATATACCGGTTATAATGGCGGGTATGGTTGGCTCGGCTTCTGGATGGAAAGAAGTGCCTTATGTCTCGGCACCCGCTTCGGTTTCAGATATTGCTAATAATGCAGTTTGTTTCGAACTTCCATGGGGCGCGCTAGCTAGAATCTTACCTGGCGTGAGTTATCGTGCTGCAGCGCTTTATTGTGATGTAATGCGAGGCGAGGAAGTGCAAGTGTTTGGTTTGCCACTGCTAACCGAATCAAACAATTTGCACATTGTGTTGCCAGGTACGCACAGTAAACATGTCAATATAGAAAGCGGTGCTATTTCGCGCTTTTCGACTTATTTTACAGGCGAACTTTACGCATTGCTAAGTCGCTATTCATCAGTGAAACCCCCTATGCCGGCACAAGAAATTGTCGATAGAAGTGCGTTTTTAAAGGGGGTTGAAAGAACCGCAGAGGGTGCGTTACTCAACGACATTTTTTCGGCGAGAGCATTAAAGCTGTTTGGAGTGCTTGCCGATCATGAAGTGGCTGACTATCTGTCAGGCATTTTGATTGGCAACGAATTACAAAACTCGATGAACAAAAATATCTATTTAGTCGGCGGAGAGTCTTTATGCGCTCGCTACGCACTAGCCGCTGAAGCGTTACACATAAAAACGCATACATTTTCAGGTAATACCTGTTTTCTCAATGGTATAGCAAGAATTATCAAGGAGATTGAAAGTGAGTCGTGATACCAATTCTGAAATACCTCTTATTGCTATTTTGAGGGGCGTAACACCTCAAACTATTTTGGATGTGGCTAGCGTACTAGTTGAAGCGGGGTTTACAAAATTAGAAGTGCCTTTAAATAGTCCTAATGCTATTGAAAGCATACGCATGCTTGTGAAGGAGTTTGGGACTGAGAGCTTTGAGCTAGGTGCAGGAACAGTGACAAGGTTGGATTTAGCAGAACAAGTATTGGAAACCGGCGCAAACCTTGTGGTAACACCGAACTGTAATATAGAGGTCATTAAAACAGCCGTAGATGCGGGGTGTGTAACCTATCCTGGTGTTGTAACACCAACAGAAGCTTTTAATGCTGTACACGCAGGTGCTACTAATCTGAAACTATTCCCAATTTCTATGGTAGGCGTAAGTGGCATGAGCGCGATGAAAAGCGTGTTGCCATCTAATATTGATCTGTTTCCAGTAGGAGGTATCGACGCCACTATCGATTCAATGTCTCCGTATCTCAATAAGGGAGCAAAAGGCTTTGGCTTAGGCTCACAGCTCTACACGCCGTTTATGACTGTGAGTGAAGTAGGCCAGAAAGCTAAGGCGTTTGTGAAAACATACAACAATATTATTGCCCAATAACGATTGCTGAACGGCAATGTAAAGTAGGCATATTACGGCAGCTACATTTAATACAAGTCTTGGTGTTTTTAGTCTCTTAATCTATTGTATGAGTACATACTCTGCCCGTTACCATTTGGGGTTTCGTTGTAGTGGTGAGTGTAAGGTGGCCATAACAAACCTCTAGCCTTGAAACTTGGCCAGTTAGCGTCATTAACTTAAAGGTGGTATGATTAAAACTATCGTATGTTTAACGCAATCGGATTCGATTAAATGAATGAGTTAGTTTATTACGACTTGAAACGCTCCGCCAAAATGACGCCAAGTTTGTCTGTTCAAGTAGCGAAAGAAATTGGCCGTCGCATTGTCGCGGGTTCCTTAGAACCTGGCACTTTGTTAGAAGAGGAAAACTCGTTAGCCGAACGTTATCAAGTTAGCCGTGTGGTTATTCGCGATGCCGTTAAAATTCTAGTAGGCAAAGGTTTACTGGATGTACGACGGGGTATTGGAACCAAAGTTCGCCCTCGTAGTGAGTGGATTTTATTAGATGACGATGTGCTTGCATGGCATGTTACTGCCCCGCCTAATGAACATTTTATCAGCCAACTAATGGATGTCAGGTTAGCTTTCGAGCCCAAAGCAGCGAGATGGGCGGCAGAGCGAGCAGATCCTGAAGCGCTAAAAGAAATAGAGAAAGCCGTTATCCGTATGGAACAGGAGTCTGGCTCTTTAGAAAAGTTTATCGTTGCTGATGCGCTGTTTCACCGCGCGGTGCTGCGGGCAGCGCATAATGAATTTTTAACTTCTATGGAAGGCATGATTTACTCTGCACTTCTGGTAAGTGTTCGTATCACTAACCAAGATCCACGCAAAAATAGCGACTCCGTTAAATTTCATCGGGACGTTTATGAAAAGATAGCGAGTGGTGATGGCGAGGGAGCGGAAACTCTAACTGCGAAACTTCTCAATGATGCCATTAGAAGGCTGAAAGAAGCCTTTGGCGACAACTTCAGACAAGAATAAATATTTTCTTAGTTTAGTACCAGTGACTGTTATCGCAGTCGCTGGCTTTTTAATGTTACTTTAAGTCGAACGCGTCAGATAACTTTGCTAGTCAATATCTATTCCAGTTCGTTTTGGGTGATGCAGTATACATATCCACCTCAACGACTTCCCAATCTTATCGTGATAGCATTAGGTTGACGGTGCATATTTCTTAGTTCAAAAAAAGGAATTAAGTCAACAACCCCCAGTTTCTTCCTCATCATTCGGGGAGTTCGTATCCTAGTTTACGAATAACGCTATGTTACTTATCTTATAAAATTCTCTATTTAATCAACTTGTCGTTAACAAATGTTACAGTGAGCTTTACATTTAAACATGATATGTTTAAATATGTAGTACCAATTGTTGGTATATACGCAACAATAGTGAGAGCATCTGTTTTTGTCTCACGTAAGTGAAGCAATCAGGTTGGGAACCTTTAAAGTAACAAAAATGCAGGAAGGCGCAGTGTTACCAAACACAATTTCCGAGTGAGATAACAAGGTTATTGAAAAGGTCATTTTCAATTGATAACAGCATTAAAAGGTGAGTTGAATGCCACTATCAACATTTTTTAAAAAACCGGTATGCGTGGTACTTAGCAGCATACTCATGCTTGGTTTTAGCCAGGGGACAATCGGAGCAGACTTGTCTCAGGAATCGTCTTCTAACGGGGTTGAGACAAATAAAGAGGGCAAGCCTGCAAACGTGCTTATCTTAATGTTCGACGATATGCGCTTTGACTCGTTTTCCTATAGAGGTGGGCCTGTCAATACGCCGAATATTGATGCGTTGGCAGCGGAAAGTACACGCTTTGATAATGCGATGACGACAACCGGTTTATGTTCACCTTCTCGTGCTGCATTTTATACGGGTAAATGGGGACATAAAACCGGCCTTGATGATAATGTTGAGCTTTATCACACCCGTTTAGCAGAGCTAGATTTAAGTGAAGGCACGCTAATTAAAAAAGCGGCTGACGCCGGGTATTTAGTGGGGCACGTAGGTAAATGGCATCTTGGCGCGCGAGGCACTGAGCTTCGTGGTGCAGAAATAGACTTAGCGCAGGGGCACGAGCCAAGAGTACGCTTTTCACGGGTGTACACCCCCACTGATAAAGTTACCAAAGTTAAGGGATACTACGAAGGAAAATTAGACGCGAATAACGAAAAACATGAGTACTACAATACCCTTCCTGGCTCTTATGAAGATACAGAAGCCTATAAAAAGGTTATTGCTGGTAAGCAAATGCTCTCACAAATGGCAAAAGACGATAGGCCATTTTTTGGTGTGATCAGCTTTAACCAACCTCACCCCGCATATCGAGTGCCTGAACCTTATGCAAGTATGTTTGATCCCTCAGAACTTGAATTGCCTAGCAACTACCTTTCTAAGCGTATCAACAAGCCCCTGTCCCAAGGCGGCATTTGGTGGCCGTGGCATGATGTTGGTCACATGACCGATATGGATTGGCGTAAAGCCCGTGCGCACTATTATGGCGCTATAGCTATGGTAGACCGGATTGTTGGTGAGTTAATTCAATATGCCAAAGATGAAGGCATATACGACGACTTACACATTGTACTGTTTGGGGATCAAGGTTCAATGCTGGGCGAGCACACGCTTTATGATAAAGGGCCATATGCCTATGATGAGCTGATGCGCATGCCGCTTCTCATTAGAGATCCTGACATAGCCCCTCGGATTGTTAACCGCCAAGTATCGCTAATTGACGTGACGCCCACCTTAACGGGCATGATGCACTTAGAGGCGGATAAAGATTTCGACGGCCATAGCTTACTTCCCCTAATGAAAGATGGTGATAAAGCAGAAGAGGGACAGGTAGACAAAGCACTTTATGCTTATGAATGGTACAACGGCTCATGGTTCGGTATTCGTGCAATTCGCACTCCTGAATACAAATTTGTATGGAATCCAGGTGAAGACTTAGACGAACTTTATGATCTTAAGAAAGACCCCGGTGAGGTAACTAACCTCATAGACAATAGAGATTATCTAGATGTTCGAAGGAAAATGATTGAGCTGCTTATGTCAGAGCTGAAGCGCACAGAAGACCCTGCTCTAACAAAATTACAACACCACGCCAAATTTTATTTAAAGGAGTCTCAAAATGAAAAAAAAGCTCATTAAGCTTTTAGCGGTACTAAGCTTTTTGTCGGCGATACCTGCTTTTGCAACAGAGGTGGAAAGGCCCAACATTCTGGTTATCTTAACCGACGATCACGGCTATGCCGATGTTGGTTTTCAGGGCTTAAATAATGATGTTAAAACACCTAATCTAGATAAACTTGCCAATGAGGGGGTTCGCTTTAGTTCAGGTTACGTTGCTCACCCTTTTTGTGGGCCAAGCCGAACCGCCTTGATGACAGGGCGCTACCCCCATAAAATCGGTGCCGATTTTAATCTTCCTGTAGACGGTTCAACTACTGGCATTGATACCAATGAAATTTTTATTAGTAAAGCGCTTCAACGGGCTGGTTATCATACTGGTGCTATTGGTAAATGGCATTTGGGAGAAGAAAAACCTTATCAACCGACTAGTCGAGGTTTCGATGAGTTCTTTGGGTTCTTAGGTGGAGGCCATAAGTATTTCCCTGAGCAATATCAGGCCCAATATGCGAAAGCGAAAGCCGCCGGTATTAAACGTTTTAATGATTACATTACACCGTTAATGCGAAACACTGAAGAAGTGACAGAAACGGAATACCTCACTGATGCATTTAGTCGAGAAGCGGTAGATTTTATCTCCAGAGCTGGAGAGAACAAGCAACAGCCATTCTTTTTGTATTTAGCTTACAACGCCCCCCACGTGCCTTTAGAAGCAAAAAAAGAAGATCTTGCGTTGTTTTCCCATATTAAAGATAAAAAACGTCGTACTTATTTAGCAATGGTATATGCGGTAGATCGCGGTGTCGGTAAAGTAGTGGATGCACTTAAAAAGACGAACCAGTTTGATAATACGCTTATCGTATTTCTTAGCGATAATGGCGGCAAGCGCAAATGGGGTGCGATAAATCTACCATTGAAGGAAGGAAAAGGTAGTGCGCGAGAGGGAGGACACCGTGTGCCCATGTTTTTCCACTGGCCCAAAGGCCTGAAAGGCGGTAGACAGTACGATTATCCTGTTTCATCCTTAGATTATTACCCTACGTTTCTAGCCCTAGCTAAAAGCGATATTCCTGATGGAAAAGTGCTTGATGGCAAAAACATCATTCCGCATATCATCGATAACACGAGTGCGCGGAAAGGCGAGAGCTTGTTCATTATGCGGCATCGCAAAGGGGCGCACGATGTTTCTGTCCGTCGTGACGATTTTAAAGCCGTGCGCACTACCACCACAGGAGGCTGGAGGCTATACAATGTTGCGAAAGACATAGGCGAAACAAAAGACTTAAGTAAACAGTACCCACAACTTCTTGCAGACATGGTGAAAGACGCGAGTCACTGGGCATGGTCAAATAAACCGCCTCAATGGTTCCACATTCACAAAGAAGGCGATGAGTGGCGAAGTGATAATATGCCACGCTATGGTGAAACCTTTTCGTTAGATAACTAACTTAGCATTCACTTCGAACAACGAAAACCGACGTCAAATGATGTCGGTTTTTTTTTGCCTGGGTTGCAACCTGATCTGTCAAAGTGTTGCACATACAGACTAACACACGGGGTTTGATAGCTAAGTTTGAGCAATAGACGTTAAATGACGATGGTTACACTAGGAAATCTGCCCAAAACTAGGTATTAAAGCGAATATTTAAAAGACCTATTGGGGCGAAGGAGGGCATTTGATAGATATAAAAAAGCCTGCTTCATCTAATAGAAGCAGGCTTTTGGGGGAGGGCTATTGTTGCCAGATGATGGGCAAAAATACACTCATTTCTGCTTCGCCGCGGTTACTCCAAGCAAAGTAAGGAACAAATTGCGTAGAAAAACTTTCAAATGCAGGCTGTGACACATCGCGATACATACCATTGCCTTTGTCTTTACGCAGCAGAATTTCGCCATGTACCGTGCAAACACCGCCTAAGAAAGTTGGCTGTTTTTGTACGGTTAGTTTTGACTTACTTGGCAGATAAACATCGGTGATACTGGCCCATTCTGGTAAATCAATAGACTCAACGCAGTAAACAATAGGGCCGCGTTTCACGGCGACTTGGTTGCGTACTTCTTCAATGCGCTCGTGCCCTTCAACCAATTTAACATGCATGGGCATATCTAGTTCGATAGTATCGCCAGCTTTCCACTCACGAGTGATCGTTGTAAACCTTCCAGGCGTAAGTTCGGTATCAACCGCTTTACCGTTAATCTTCAACGAATTTTCTTTAGACCATTCTGGAATGCGCAGCATGATATCGAAGGCTTCGTCTTTGCATGCGTCAATAGTGATTTTTACTAAGCCTTCCCATGGGTATTCAGTACTTTGAGTAAGTTTTAATACTGAGCCATCAAGTAAGGTAGTCTCTAGAGTATTTGCCCCATAAAGGTTTACTGAGATCCCGTTGTCCGAGCGGTTGTACGCCCAAAGAGACGATTTGGCCACTGTTCGAACGAGGTTTGGCGGGCAGCAGAAACAGAATAGATAAGGTTCGCGATCAGGTGATTCGGTGTTCATATTTTCGTAATCACGGGCATCGTTGATTTTACGCAAAGGGTTGGCATAGTAGTACTTGGTACCACATACGCTAATACCAGACATCATAGAATTGTGCATGACGAGTTCCATAATATCTGCATACTTAGATTCACCGTGAATACCTAGCAATCGTTGGCTAAACATAGCGTTACAGATATTGGCACATGTCTCATTGTAGGCCGTTAGATTAGGCATCATATACTCGTCAATGAAGCCCTCTTCAATCATGTCTCTGCGCGGAGATGCACCGTAGTGGGTTTGACCTACTGCGCCTGTAACGTACATTTTCTTCTTTGTTACGTTTTCCCACAGGCGGTCAAGTGCATCAATAAGTGCCTTTTCGCCAGTCTCTGCGTATACGTCAGCAGCCCCTGCGTAATAGTAGAGTGCCAATACCGCATGACCTGCCGCTTCTGTTTCTTCGCGAAGTGGCACGCGCTCTTGTACCATATCTCCAATAGGGTAGCCAATGGTGGTCGAGTCGTGCACTATTTCAGATTGTCCGCGATTGTTGATGAACTGCTCTGCCAGTTTGAGGTAACTCTCGTTACCGACCGTGCGATAAAGTTCCACAAGCCCCATAATTTGGGTTTGATTAAAACCAAATCGACGTAACTCAGGCGGGTTAGGGCCGAATGTTGACACAAGCAAATCTGCGTTTTTAAGCGCGATATCTAAAAAGTTAGTTTTACCGGTCATTCGATAATGTATGCATGCTGCGGTGTAAAGATGACCACAGTTGTACATTTCGTGATATTTTCGATTAGAGAAATGCTCAATGCCATGAATCTGAATATAAGCGTGAAGATAACCGTCGTTTTCCTGCGCTTTAGCAATGATCGCTATGATCTCATCTAATTCTTGAAAAAGTTTCTGATCATTGTTTAGCCCATACATGTAGCATGCGGCTTCCATCCATTTAAAGAAATCTGCGTCATGCCAATACTCGCCATCAAATTTCCCATCAAAATCACCCGTAATGATTTTAAAGTTATTTAATGCATGGCCAATCTCTCCGGTGAGTAGACTTCCCATGTAAGGAATCATAGACTCTTCACAGAGCTTCGTTTTTTCAGCCCAAAACCCGTCTGTCCATTTACATTCGCCCATCGCGATAGGTCTTAGTTTTACGTTAGGGCTTTTCGACGTATCAACCTCTGTCCTGTTGCGAGTAAAATTTTCTGGCATGGAAAACCTCATTACCGATAATTTATTTTATTTAAAATAAATAGCTTAGCTAAAGCGATAGATTTCGCGTTGGCAAGGGACACTATTTATTTGCATATTGATGGTGTCATTTCGAGCCTATCATCCCAATAAACGCTTTTTACTAACGTAACCGCCAGACTTAGAACGCATTCTCTAAACACTTCACGTTCATTGCCAAATAAAAAAAGCGAATCAATTATTGACAAGATAGTATACAATTGCGATCAATATAAACATATGATGTTTATGGGTTCAAGAAAATTTAACAATTATAGCTTTAGCATTTTCGAACTCCATTTCTTGACGTTTACCCCAAATCGAAGTGTCACATTGATTCAAAAACTTTGAATCAATTGTTATACAAATGTTAATTTTAGTTGAAATGCAAACATCATATGTATATGTTTATGGTATTATTTGGTGGTTATATATGAATTGCCACTAGTGGCTGTCGTGAAAGTTGAGTCTTAAAATGAAAATTGAATGTATTAAAACCTACCATCTTCGGTGTCATCTCGAACAGCCTTTTGGGTTTTCTCAATGGTTTTACAATCAGCGTAATGTACTTGTTGTTCAAGTTATTGCAGACAACGGAATTAGTGGGTGGGGTGAGTGTTATGGCCCTGCAGACGTTATTCAGGCGGCTGTAGAGAAGTTTTACGCTCCACGTATTATTGGTCATGAAGCCCTTTCCACTGATGCACTATGGCATTTTATGTGGCGATCGTCGCTGGATTTCGCAAGAGCCGGAGTCATGACTGCCGCGATGTCCGGTATCGATATGGCGCTATGGGACTTAAAAGGTAAAGCTCTTGGGCAAAGCGTTAGTACCCTTATGGGCGGTAAATGTCGCGATACTGTGCCTTGTTATGCAACAGGTATGTATTACATCGACTTGCCTGAAGAGAAATTATTACCGCATTTGCTTGATGAAGCACAAGGTTATGTGGATGAAGGGTATAAAGCCTTAAAAATTAAAGTGGGTAAAAACCCTGCATTTGATATTGCTTTAATTCGCGCACTTCGTAAGCGCTTCCCAGACACAATTTTAGCAGCAGACTCCAATCACGCGTTTGATTTAAGTGAAGCTATCAAAGTGGGGCAAGTGTTAGATGAATGTAATTATGCGTGGTTTGAAGAACCTTTGTCACCTGAACACGCGGCGCAATTCAGACAGCTTAGCGATAAATGTGTAACGCCTATCGCCACCGGCGAGTGTGAACAGACTCGGTTTGGTTTTCAAAAATTACTCAGTGCCGGAGGCGTGCAATTAGTACAAGCCGATTTAGCTTACTGTGGCGGGCCTAGTGAAGCACTGAAAATCAGAACATTAGCCTCTTCACAAGGGCTTAACATGATCCCCCATGTTTGGGGTACACAATTTAATTTGGCCAGTGCTTGCCACTTCTTAGCAACCGCTTATCACGAGCCTGGTCGAGCGGAAGAAAAGCCACTTTACTTAGAGTACGACCGTACTGAAAACCCTTTACGTGACAAGATATTTTCCCAAAAAGTAATTGTGGAAAAAGGGAATGCCCACGTGCCTTCAGGAAATGGACTGGGTGTAGAAATTAATCTAGACGCAATGAAGCCTTACGTGTTTTGCGAAACGGAGACAAAATGAACCATACATTTAAGATGCTAATCAATGGCGAATTAACAGGCGCAGATAAATCTTTCCCGGTATTTAATCC
The DNA here is from genome assembly GCF_036697315.1 of Alteromonas sp. 14N.309.X.WAT.G.H12. NCBI lineage: Bacteria > Pseudomonadati > Pseudomonadota > Gammaproteobacteria > Alteromonadales > Alteromonadaceae > Alteromonas > Alteromonas sp. 14N.309.X.WAT.G.H12. Next base: position 208,639 of record NZ_JBAHZB010000002.1, on the reverse strand, counting down.
TTCTACGGGGGATGTGATTACCGAAGTCCCGGATATTTCAGAGCCTCAAGTTGTAGAAGCATTAGGTGCCGCAAATGAAGGATTTAAACAGTGGTCCTCTACACCTCTTACTAAGCGAGCCGAACTTATTTTGGAATACGCAGCGCTTCTTGAAGATAACGCGCAAGACATTACCGCATTACTTATCGAAGAAACAGGCAAGCCTCGTGATAATGCGGAATACGACTTCGGCATGTTGATTAATTGTTTACGTTTTTTCGTTGAAGAAGCAAAGCGTATTGAGCAGCCAGTTATCGTTGACCCTGACGAGCGTTTTCACCATTTTATCCAGCGTCAATCGTTGGGCGTAGTGGTGGGGTATTTAGCATGGAATTTCCCACTTCTTAATTTAGGTTACAAATTAGCCCCGTCTTTGGCATCGGGTTGTAGCTGTATCATTAAACCGTCACAGGTAACACCGCTAGCTACACTTAAATGTGCGGAACTTGCTCATCAAGTCGGCTTCCCTGCGGGCGTTATCAATATTATCACTAGCAATAATTACGATAATACTAACCCGTTATTAACAAGTGATACCACAGCGTTATTTACGATGATCGGTTCTACCCGAGCTGGCGTGAATGCAATGAAAACAGCATGTACGAGCGTTAAACACTTCTCGGTTGAACTAGGTGGGAATGCCCCTGTTATTGTTTATGACGATGCTGATTTAGATAAAGCCGTGACCGATATTGTTAATCTTAAGTACGGAAATTCTGGTCAAGTCTGCGTATCGCCAAACCGCTGTTTTGTTCATGAATCCCGTGTAGCTGAATTTATTGATAAGGCAGTTGCTCACGCTAGGGGTATTCAATTAGGTACTGGCGATGACGCTGAACGTCTTATGGGGCCACTTAGTAGTGAAAAAGAACGTGGTCGCATATTAAAGCTCATTGACGATGCAGTTAAAAACGGTGCTGAAATTGCGCTAGGTGGCGGTATCCCTAGTGACAGAAAAGACGGTTTTTATTTAGAGCCGACCATTCTTACTAAGGTAAACGAGGAAATGGAAGTCGCACGCACTGAAGTGTTTGGCCCCGTTCTTTCCATAATTTCTTTCTCTGACTCTGATGACATCATTGCTAAAGCTAATGACACTGAATTTGGCTTGTCAGCATACGTTTACACTACGAATTTAAGTAGAGCATTTAAAGCCGCCAAAGGGATCAAGGCCGGCAGTGTGTGTATTAACGAAGCTCACTATTCTGTGCAACTTCCTCATGGCGGCCTTAAACAGAGCGGCGTGGGTAAAGATTGTTCGAAATACAGCTTACAAGAGTTTTATACCAATAAACGAGTATCAGTACTCATTGAGTAATTCGGGAAACGCGTTCAGCAAGTCATTTCATGAAGCTTGATTAAGAAGAAGTACAGAGCAATTGATTTTCGTACGTGCATAGGAACGCACAATAGATGTTTATGCGCAAATGGCTTGAGCATAAATACTAATATAAAAGTGGAGAAAGCACATGAAACGAAAGTTTAAACTCACCGCAGTCTCTTTCGGTGTATTGATGTCATTAGGTGGAGTGACAGCAAATGCCCAGGAAGACATAGAAGAACAAATTGAAAGGCGCGTGAACGAAACTGAAAAATCTACTCATGATGTACGTAAAAAGGAAGACGAGATTGAGATTATCGAAGTGCAAGGCTTTAAAAGAAGTCTACAAAAATCGATAAATGCAAAGCGATTTTCTGAAGGTGTTACCGATTCCATTCATGCTGAGGATGTAGGTAAATCCACAGACCAGAATATAGCTGACGCGCTTTCTCGTGTGACAGGGGTTACTGTTCAAGAGGAAGCTGGCGAGGGCTCACGTATTTCTATTCGTGGGGCTGGGCCTTCTTTGAACCAAATCTCTATGAATGGCGTGGTATTAACAGGGGGATTAAGTTCAGGTGGTAGCAGTGCCACAGCCACGAACGATAACTCTGTCGATTTAAGTACTTTCTCTTCTGACATTCTTTCATCTATCGATGTGGTTAAAACGGCATCGGCAGACCAAGATGAAGGTTCATTGGGTGGTACTGTGATACTTAATACTGTAAAGCCGCTGCAGTTGAACAAACCACGGCGCTCTTTTACTGCCGAAGGACGGTATAATGATTTCTCCAGCGAAAACGATTATAGACTGAATGTTAGTTTTTCAGACAAGTTTTTAGATGATACGTTGGGTATTGTCGTTACCGCGACCAAAGACAAACAGAAAACTCGTACTGACCGTATTAATACAGATTGGGTGTCAGCTATCCCAATAGACGATTTTGAAAATGCAAATGGCCGTACCGCCTACGATCTTGATACAGGTAACCCAATTCGTGTTTTAGGCTATCAGCGTAATGGTGACGGCTCGCTTATCTTAGGTCAAGACGGCAATCCGCTATTAAATCCAATCGAGTCATTAGTGAATTATGACCCACAAAATCAAACCCTTCATGAAGGGGATTTGTTTGTACTAGCGCGTAATTTTACTGACTTTAGCCTAAATACAAGTGACCGAGAGCGATTCTCTATCTCAACTGGAATTCAATATGCACCAACCGCAGATTTAGATATTCAGCTAGATGTTACACACACCTCACAAAAGGTAACGACTGATAACCATCAACTACGGCTGAACATGGCGCCACTATCCGCCATTAGTCATCCTGCTGATTACCTTGGGGTAGATATTGACACTAATACGCTAGAGGTCTCTCGTACTAAATCTACCGCGGGTAACTTTATTCGTACAACCGGTCAACGTGAAATTGATACTGACGTTGTTTCATTGAAAGTTGATTACATAATCACTGATAACCTTTCTATGGATTTAACCTTAGGTTATTCAAAAACCACTGATGAAACGCCTGACGATGATGACGATGGTCGTTATGTTCGGATTGCTACACAAACATGGGGAACGGCTGGACGTGACGTGGTAATGGGCATGCCTGATGAGATTTGGGAGCCCGTTGGTTATGATTGTTCAGGGGATGATCCTTCACAATGTAGCTACTTTACCGGCGTTACCCCCGCAGTATTTGATGGATTAGACGGATCTGCAAATTTCGTTACTAGTCGGTTTAATCCATTCGATCTGCAGCATAATCACTTAGGCTCGCTGACGTTACGCAAGAATAAAGCCGAGGATGAAAACAAGTCAGTTTTCGTAAACTTCGAATACCAATTAGATACTGACTATCTCACATCGGTAGAATTTGGTGGTAAATGGGCAAGTAGAACAAGAAATGTCAACATTCAAAACCGAATCACAACGAATGGAGAGGATTTAATTGCCTTAGACGACCCTAACGCCGATTTTGAAATAAGAGGAATGGCATCGATAAGGCTCGCTGATATGCTTTCAGGAGAGCCATTTCCTTACGATAACTTTGGCGAGAAAATTCAATCTGATCGTTCGGCTGCTTTTTTTGGCGGTTGGCCTATGTTGGATGCTGAAAAAGCGATTGAATTGCTGGCGGGTAAAGATGCAAGTGAAATTGGTTTACGGGAAAATAATTTAGGAACACGGCAAATAGAGACGGACACCATTGCTGCCTATTTCAAAGCAAACTTCGAAGGTTTCAATGGGCGTCTAACTGGTAATATTGGCGTACGTTATGTTAAAGACGATACCACTGCTACAGGTGTTGGAGGAATAAACTTTATTCGGGCGCCTCAAGTGGTTGATCCGTATAACCTATTGGTTGAGCGAGGCTTGGCCAATATGAATTTAGATGCGTGTCCAGATGCGATCATGGGCAATTCGCCAAGTGGTACTCCTGATGTGCGATATACGCCTCAAAACGCTTCGGAACTATCAAATTGCTGGGCATGGCAAGTTACCCATGCCTATAATCGCCAAGTTGATAGTACCATTCCTTGGGATAACGAAACCGATTCTTTCTTGATTCCTGGCGCTGATGGTAAGATCAGTCCCGATGTGAATAGACTTGTTTTTACTGATGAAAATGGCAACATCACACAAATTAATGCGCTACCTGATCAAATCTTCGATCAAGAAGGTAATTTAGTAGACGTTAATGCAGATTTGTGGGCGCGTTTTGGTATTGTAGGGCATATTTGGCCATTCTTGGATAGAACCACCACGTTCACAGGCCCTCAAGGGAGCGGTGATGAAGTTCAACATCGCACTGCGTATGTGACCAACAAAGGTTCTAACGACGTATTTCTTCCAAGCCTTAACTTAAATTACGCCATTAACGATGAGATGATTGGTCGGTTCGCTGTTAGTCGAACAATGACACGACCGCGTTTTGATTCGTTAAACCCCCGTACTCAGATCACTGAAAATCAATGGGGCACTTCATATGGCTCCAGCGGTAACACGCAGCTTAAACCGTTAACTTCAACCAACTTTGACATATCGTACGAATGGTATTTTAACCAGTCTGGTATGTTGTCTGCAGCGTTGTTTTACAAAGACATGAAGGATTTTGAAGAGCAAGTGGTTATACCATTCCACTATCGCGATGTTCGAACGGAGTATGAACTTGAAAGTGCAGATTTACTATTGCCATTTGACTCTAACAGAAAGCCAGGTGGTCCTGACAAATGTATGCCACGCAGATATACGGCAGGCTTTTTCGATGAATGGAAGATTGAGTGTGATGTCGTCAATGTATCAACGGTAATAAATAGTAAAGGCGCTGATATTAGAGGCATAGAGTTGGGCTATACGCAAAACTATGATTTCTTACCAGGTATTTGGTCAGGCCTTGGTGCAAGTATCAATTTTACCTATCAGGATTCCAAACGAGATGTCCAAGAAATTGGTACTACGGGTTTGTTGTTTAAACCTCTTCCTCAACCTTATACGCCTAAATATTCAGCCAACTCGACGATATTTTGGGAGAGGGATGGAATTAGCTTGCGCCTTGCACACCGCTTTAATGATGTGCAGCTAGTCAGTCAAGGCGGGCAGGGAAGCGCTACATGGCAGGATGCTACGCGCCGGTTAGATTTCAGTTCTAACTTCAAAATTACTGAAAACCTCACACTTACGTTCCAGGCGCTAAACATCACCGACGATTTACGTCGAATATTTTTAGCGAGTTCAAATACTACTGATTTGACCAATCCCAACGATCAAACCGTGGTGTTGGACGAAGGTAATGTAATTGAAGACAGCAGCATACCAAGGAGTAGAACGGCTTCTACATTTAGAACAGGTCGTCAATTCCGTTTAGGTATTCGCGGTACGTTCTAATTTTAATAGGTTTTTAGAGGTGTACTTGAAAGGAGTATGCCTTTCAAATTTTGGAGAAGTAAGATGAAAACTAACTTGCTACATACTTTACTGCTGTCTTCTGCATCATGTTTATTATTAAGCGGATGTGGGGGTAGCGATGAAGGCTTTAATCCTAAATTTTCTTCTGACGAACCAGTTTCTTTTAGCGATGCGCCTATAGTTGCTAACTTAGAAGAAAATAATGGTGTGGTGGCTATTGATCTCTTGGATGGAGCGACTATTGATGGCAAACCCGCATCAGAGTTTGATGGACTCATTGTTATTAGCCAGTTAAATATTGAGGCACAAAACAACTTTGTTACTCCACAAGCGCCATCAAATACGGTGGCGAACCAGACGATATCACCCTTTAGATTATCTGATGATGGTTTGTCACTACTGGTAGATACTGATGCGTTTTCAGATAGCTTGCGCCAATGTGATACCACGGATAAAAAAGGGGCCAAGGACGAAGAGGGGAATACCATTGCCGATGGCATACGCGATTTTCCTCAGTCGGCATCATATAATGTAAGCTATATCATCGATGATGGCTATGATTATGAAGCAGGGCAAAATCCTCCAAAACGAACAGCGACTATTACCGTTGTAGCGCAAGATGATGCAGTGACACAAGTGGCGGCATCGGACGTTGAAGTTCCAGCTGGAGGGCAAGCGCAAGTTATCGCGAGTACCTTACCCGCTTTTGCTTGTGATAGTTCTTTGCAGTTCACGGTAGAGGACGAGTCGATTGCAACTATAGATGCAAATGGCGTAGTAACTGCAAAATCTGTGGGGCAGACACGCTTTACTGCAACAAGCCTAGATAATCCAGATGCATCGGCGACAGCGACCATTACAGTAACCGCAGCGTTTAGTTTATCGATGACTAATGATGATAAAGATGAATTAGGGGCTTCTTTGGGAACGAAAGAAGTACCTGCGTGTGTAGCAGCAGGTATTAATGTACAACCTATTGTTGTTAATCACGAGCTTAACGGCAGTTATACCTACAAATGGCAGTCAACAAATGACGTAGACTTTCCCGTCGTAGGTAGTGAGGCTTCGGGCTTTGGCGCATTTGGTGTCATTGCTACACCGACACAAATCGGTGAAGTCTCTACCGTTTCCGTCCGTCTCGAAAGTGGTGATACTGGCGCAACGCCATTGTCTGAGGTTACCGAAAAGACAGTGGATCTAACAACGGTTGCAAACGCAATGTGCAACCCGGGAGAATCTGCACACGCTGCTGGGTTTAATACCGATTTTATGCTTAATGGTGAAGGTGCTCCCTACAAAGGGAATGCGAGTGCGACTGCCGTAGCTACAAGTGTATCCGGTAGCGGAAAGGCCGTTGAAATTACCGCCGGAACGGTAGTGAATGATGACGGTGTTGCATACTCTCGCGTCGCTCAGGAAGTATGGAATAAGCAGCGCAATTGGTACAGTGCCACCTACGGACGAGGTTTAGATTCTATTGGGAAATCCTTTAAATTCGCTGTTTGGGTGAAGTTAGAAGAGGTACCGAGCGAACCGGTGTCGATATCTCATGTCATTGTACCTTGGGTATATGACGGTATCCCTGATGGTGCAACAGGATACGGCGGAAGAATGACTGAAGGTGGGGGCGTGTCATTCACTCAAGAACTGGCTTCTACGACTGAGTGGCAATATGTAGAGTTTGTAGACGACTCCACTGGTGCCCGCATATGGACAGTGCCAGATACTTGGAGCCAAGTGACCGATGTATTTACGCTATGGGAGTTTTACGGGCTACCGGCTGGTGCTAAAGTACTTATTGACGATTATAGTGTCGTTCCTGTGGAATAAACATTATATAGTTAAGCCACCGTTTACTCGGGCCAAAATCAGACCGCTGTATGTTGAACGCATGCAGCGGTGTGTATCTAACTCTTATAAATAATATCGCGCCACATCTTTGTATATCGCATTATTTCTCTTCAGCCTAAACGCTTTCCCAAGCTTAAATCACCCACACCTATCTACCATGTTATGCATTTGTAAACAAAGTTGACCTTTCTCTAATTTGTGATTAATGTAAACATGATATGTTCGCATTAATCATTTTTGTGGGCTCGTTATTATGTTTATTAGATACCTTTTCATCGGTGCTCTTCTTGGTAGTGGTTTTTCGCGTAAATATCTATTTAACGCGATTGTGATAGCTCTTGGCGTTAGTTCCTTTGCGTGTGCAAACGTTTCGGACATGGATGATACGCCATTAAGTGGTGAAAGCGCTGTTCAGCAAAAGGCCATTCATAACTCCGTTGTTGGTAACGACAGTGTTTTTTTCGAGGAAGCGACAAGCGATCTTCCAATAGTAAATAGTAATTTACGTAAATGGGATGTAGCTACAGTGGCAGACCTTGACCAAGATGGTTTTCCTGACCTGTTACTCAATGATCATGGTTTTAGCTTAAAAATTTTGTGGAATAACAAAGGGCGCTTTACTAAACCTTACGACCTCATAATGGGCGATATGCACGGTATTACCGTTGGGGATTTTGATAAAGACGGCAATGTAGAAATAGCTGTGTCAAGAGGCGGAGGTTCAGGGAGTAATGCTAGAAATACCAAATTTTTTAGCATAACAAAAACGCGAGAAATATCTATTGTGCCAGACTTTGATCAGCCTATGCCCTTTATGCGTGGGCGCACGGTGAAATTTGTAGACTTAAATAAAGATGGTTGGTTAGATTTGCTTAATTTTGCCTTTCCCTCACGGGAAATGGAGGGGGAAAGTGAAAGCTACGTATTTAATAATACACAAAATGGGCAATTTGCTGAGGAAACTAAACTACCAGCCGTAAGAAGGGATGGCCAGAAAACCCTCGTAACAGATTTTAATCAAGATGGGTTACCAGATTTAATCATTTACGGTAATGATAAAGCAAGGGCCTATCAAGCAACGAAAGCGTTCGAATATGAAGACGTGACGAGTAGTGTTTTCCCTACTCCTTTGAAAGATGTCACGAGTATCAATGAAATTGATTTTGATAACGATGGAGACTTTGACTTATTCGTCACGCGATCTGTAGAGTATCAAGCAGGGCAAACTTTCTACGATAAAAGCCTGCAATTATTAGGATATTACTGGTTAAGGGGGGTTCATACCTTTCCTGCGTTTTATGCTGGTCCCGTCATAGAATTCATTAATTTTCAAAGTCAGTGGCCTACAAAAGACTTATTTATCGGTGAGTCAGCTTATCCCTATGCGTTTGAAGGAGAGACACACATTGGACGAGATGTTCGTCTTGTTAATAGCGATGCACTAGGATTCCCCGATAAGTTAGATAAAAAGGGCGCTTATATTGGCTATATAGGGAATGGGCAATGGCAATTTGCCACGGCAACCTTTTCAATTTCCACCGGAGTGATAAAGGGTGTTACGGCATTTCCTCAAATGCAAAAACCTGATGCGTTGAGCGATGTGTTGCTGGTAAATAACGGCGGAACATTTAAGGATGCTTCAACCCAAACGGGGATCACCTATCGAGCAAATACGGTCTCTTCAGCCGTAGCGGATATTAATAGCGATGGCTACTCCGACCTTGTCGTCGCGCAAAAAGGCGATCTCATTCATCCTAATAACGCACTGGTTTTTTTGAATGACAAGGGTAAGCGTTTTAAAGCCAGTACATCTCATGGCGTAACGAGTGAAGAGCTGGGGGCTTTAGGGCTTGGTATTGAACCGATAGATTATGATTTAGATGGCGCCGTTGATTTACTTATAGGCAATGAACGCGGTAAGTGGCATCTGTTCCACAACACGATGACACAGAATAACTTTATCGGCATTCACGTACCATCATCACCAAAGACTAACGCGAGTCCAGTAGGTGCTGTGGTAGAAATTAACGCATGTGGCAAGAAGCAGAAAAAGAAAGTGGGACAAACCTCGGCGGCCTACTCTTCAAGTTCGAATACGGCGTTACATTTCGGTTTAGGCACGTGTACCGATCCGGTTACGGCAACGATTTCTTGGAGCAATAATGAACAAGCGACACAAACATTTACCAACTTAAACACCTACCTTCATTGGTAAATCCTAAATGCGCTTATCGCAGATCAGTAAAAAGAGGATGTTATGGCTGACAAAAAGCAGCACATTGTAATTACAGGTGCCTCTTCGGGGGTTGGTCAGGCCCTAGCCCGATTTGTAGCAAATGAAGCTTTCTCGGTAAGTGTATGTGGTCGTACCGAAGAAAAGTTGAAGCAAACGTTAGCGGATTTGCCTAGTAACTCCGTTTACGGTGAAAGTTTTTGCGTAACAGATGCAAAGCATACAACTGACTTTATCAAACGCGCTACCCAAAAATATGGAAATATAGATATTTTGGTTAACTGCGCCGGACTAAACAATGTAAGAAAGACCGGAATCGATACCTGCCATTCAGAGCTAAGTTGGTTGATGGAGGTCAATTTTTACGCGCCTATCCGTTTTATGAAAGCCGTGGTCCCTTCTATGCAATCCCGTAAGCATGGCGTAGTGATTAATATCCTTTCTACGGCCTGCCTTTTTTCAAATCCGAGCATAGCTGCTTATACAGCAAGCAAAGCCGCGCTCGATGCCTACACCAAGGTGATGCGTAAAGAGCTTAGACAAGACAACATTAAAATGTTGTCTGTCTATCCAGGTGGTATTGATACTCCCTTCAGAGAAGCTGACCGCCCTGAATACTTGCAAGCCAGCGATGTAGCAAAAGCCGTTTTTAATCTATTGCAAACGGCTCAATACGCTCATGTTCATGAGCTCGTTATTCGCCCGCAATCAGAAGAGAATTTTTGCTAACGTTTTGTAAATAGATACGCCCGGCATCTGCGCACTAAAAATTCAAAATATTTAGCATTTTGTTAATTAAATGTTTTTTTAAGTTGACGCAAAGCAAGCTGAAAGTATAACATCTGCAAACATAATATGTTTGTGTATATGGGATGTTGTGCTTTTTTGTTTTGTCCTATATAGCAAACCTGTCTTCTCTTTTGTAATGAAGTTAAGGAAAGCGTATGTTTCAAAAAGCAAAACTAGCGTCGGCTATCGTTGCTATCCTATCTTGTGCCGTTACTCATTCATCACTAGCGAAAACTGACGCAGAGGCTACTCAAGACAATACGGAAACGATTATCGTTAAAGGTATTAGAGGCAGCCAGTTAAGAGCGCTTGATTTGAAAAAAAGCAGCGATGATTTAGTAGACAGTATTGTAGCCGAAGACATTGGTAAGTTTCCTGATACTAACGTAGCTGAGTCCCTACAACGCATTTCCGGTGTTTCCATCAGTCGTGACGGCGGTGAAGGATCGCAAGTGACTGTGCGTGGTTTCGGTCCACAATTTAATACTGTGTTGGTGAACGGTCGTCGCTTAGCCTCAGAAACTGCAGGTCGTGGCTTTGACTTCTCGTTACTCCCGGCAGACTTGATTGGTGGCGCTGATGTGTTTAAGTCATCATCTGCAGAGCTTCAGGAAGGTGGTATCGGCTCAACCATTAATTTAAGAACACAACGCCCTCTAGAGATTGGCAAATTCTCAGCTGTAGCAAGTGCCCGTGGGCTTTACGACGATAAATCGGAGGAGTCGGCACCTCAAGTGTTTGGACTCATTACGAACACGTTTGCTGATGATACAGTAGGCTTGTTGTTTTCTGCATCCTATCAAGGGCGTAAAACGGGTAACGATCAAGTTGAAGGGGCAAATTACCTAAGCCGAACTTACGACGATGCACGTAAAAAGACATTGTTTGCTAATGGTGTAGGCAATGAAGGTGTGAATACATACGCGCACCAACAACAAACCCGGTATATTCGTGCAAACGAAGACAGAGAACGGTTCGGTATGACCAGCTCATTTCAGTATCGACCCAGTGAAGATATCAGGCTTACTATTGACGGTCTGTACAGTAAATTTCGCGTAGAAGCGCAGTCTATTGCATCACTTCAATACAACGAAATTCCAACCTTCCATAATGCCGTGGCCGATGAAAATAACGTTATTGTTCGTTACGATCAAATAGGTCGCCCTTTTAATACATTTATTGCCCAAAATAGAGACTCTGATGTGTTTCAACTTGGTGCAAAATTTGAGTGGGACATAACGGATTCATTATCTGGCACTTTTGACTGGTCAAATTCTCGTGCAAAAGACGACAACGCGGGAAAAAATTATTTTGTTGTGGTGGCAAGTGCTCCTGCGATACAACGCTATGACAATACCGGAGGTTTTGCTGCACCTATTATCACGAACTACCAGTTTACACCGAGTTCGACAGACGTGAATGGGGATGGTGTCGTTGATCAATTCGACTATGTACTAGGTGATGAAATTACTCAGCCAGATCCAAATGAACAATTTTCTTGGGCATCTACCCGTGAAGGTGCAGGTGAACAAGACCATATCCAAGAGTTTAAAACCGACTTTGAATGGTTTGTAGACGGCGATTTTCTCACAAAGGTTGATTTTGGCGCTTACTATGGTGAGCAGGAAAAAATACATACCGATGCACATACCAGTAACTCACGTACACTTTACGCCAACAGACCCGTTCCAATTCCTTCTGACTTGTTAACGTTAAAATTCCGTGATGGTTATTTAGATGGCGTACCCGGAAACTATCCAAACAGCTATATCGATTATGACGTTGAAGAGCTTTTAGATTTTCTTGAAGACCCAGCAACACTCGCTCTGCGTGATGAGATGTATGGTTTGCCAGCTGGCTCTTCCGCCGAAACGTTAGGGCCAGATGGCTTTGATGCTCTCATTGACCCAAGCCGAGGTTACACCATTGAAGAAGATATTACATCATTGTACGTAAACGCGCAGTTTTCTCAGTATTTCAATGATATGGAGTTAACGGTTAATACGGGGTTACGCTACACCGAGACTGAAACTACCTCTACGGGTTTTGCGGCTCAATATATTGATTTCGCGCCAAATCCATTAAGAGATGACGTGTTAGATTTTACTGAGTCTGAACCAAGCGAACTATCTCAAACGAATAAATATGACAATTGGCTACCTAATATTACGGCTAAGCTTCGTGTTAACGATATTGTTATTTTGCGTGGAGCCTTTTCTAAAACACTGACTCGACCCGACTTGAGCTCGTTAAATCCAGGTATTCAAATTAATCCGGGTTTACGTTTATCTGATTTGCGCGGTGTGGGCGGAAACCCAGATTTAGAACCTTATGAATCAACCAATTTTGATTTCAGTAGTGAATTCTATATTAACGAAACGACGCTGTTCTCATTAGGTCTATTTCATAAGAAGATTGATGGTTACATAGTGCGTGGTGAGCAACGGGAGGCGATTACTGTACCAGAGCCAAATCACTTAGACCAAATTACAGAAGACAGAACCAATATTGAAGGTAATAATATTTTCTTTACTATCACGCGCCCGCGAAACTTAGAAAGTACAGAAGTCTATGGTGCTGAAATAGCGTTTCAGCATACCTTCGATTACTTGCCAGGTCTATTGCAGTACGTGGGGGTAAATGCAAACCTTACTTACGTTAATTCGTCAGATGAATTCGATAGCAGTGATGCGCAAAATAATGTTGTGTTACCAGGTCTTTCCGATTCTCAAAACTTAGTATTGTTTTATGACGATAATACGTTTGAAGCACGTATTGCTTACAACAAGCGTCAGAGTTATTTTGAGCGTTTAAATGGTGTAGAGCCAATTTTTGTTGAAGATTATGATCAGTTAGATGCGCGTATTGCGTGGAATATACAAGAAAATCTTCAGGTGTTCCTTGAAGGAACTAATCTAACGAATTCTTACTCGCGCCAGGGCGGACGATTTGATAGTCGTTTTGCTTTCGTTGAATCAACCGGTACGCGCTACGCAATTGGTGTAAGAGCAAACTTTTAGTTTGACGGAGTATTGAAAGGCGCGCTCGAAGTATTAAATCGGCTCGCCTTTTTCTCTATGCTTCAATTCAACGATTTAATGAGAATACAAATGAAACCAGTAGAAAAATTGCACATCGCGTGTTGTGTTCTGTTGATATCAACGTCTATTCTTAGCGGGTGCGCGAATAAAGTGGCACCCTCAGCTAGTGAAGAAACAACGCCTATGAGCAATATGTTCAAACGAACGAATGGCGTAATACCTTTTACTCAGTCACTCCAACGAAAATGGGGGGCAGCAGTTACCGCAGATGTTGATCAGGACGGATGGGACGACGTCATAACCACGCAGCATGGCACTAACGCACTTATTTATTGGAACAACGAAGGGGTATTTTCTGAACCTGTTGTGATAACTACGGGAGATACCCACGGACTAGGTGTGTCTGATTACGATGGTGACGGCAACATGGATATTGTTATATCTCCAGGGGGGGGCGATGGCGGCAACCCAAGGCGGCCTATCTATTTCAGCGTGGATAAACAACGCCATATCACCAAGGGCGGTACATTTTCACACTTTAGTGCCAGCAGAGGACGAGCTATTAAATTTCTAGAGGCCAACGGTGATAATAAGTTAGATTTATTCACCACGGGGTTTGCGCCAAAAAACGTGAAGTCTTTGACGACAAATCAACTGTACTTTAATTCAGGGAAGAACTTTTCCCACCCACTAACCTTACCTATTCCTCATGATGCATTATCATTTAAAACGCTGATCACCGATGTGAATAACGACAATATCTCCGACATTATTACCTTTGGTGGTAGAGATATGACCTTATCAATAGGTCAGGGCAATGGAATATATGTTGATGGCACTGAACAAGTCCTAGGCGAATTAGCTAACATTCATAACGTGATTAATATTGCGGAAATAGATTATGACAACGACGGTGACTTTGACTTGTTTCTAACCCGCAGTCCATATCAATTTCAACAGGAGTCTTATTACGACCCTAAAAATAAAAACTTTGCGTTCTTCGTGTTCAGAAAAAAATTCATGTATGACGACATAACCATTGAAGGAGAGGATCTGATTCTTGAAAACATTCAGGAAACCTGGGCGACATATGATATTCAGCTTGGCAGCGAAGAGAATGTTGTTGAAGCCGAACGCACGGCGTCCAATATGGGGGGGCGTCTTGAGATTAAACCGCAAGACGCGATGGGCTGGCCGGAAGGTCAAGCGTTAAAAGGTTTACATATTGGTTATATGGGGAACGGTAAATGGCGCGTGGGCGGTGCAGTAAAGTCACGATTGTCGGCGGTCATAAAAAATGTCGTGAATCATCCTGAGGAAATGAAGAGAAAGCCCTTACCGGCGCGTTTATTAGAAAACCGTGACGGGCGTTTTGAAGATGTAACCGATAATTTAGGTATTAATATACAGGAACAAACCACCAGTGTTGCGGCGGCAGATTTCAATAATGACGGCTTTATGGATTTAGCCATAACGCCTTATGGTAATATGTCGCTTCCCGTTGAACATTACGTCTTGATGAATGAAAAAGGCAAAGGCTTTAAAAAGCTTCCACACGTAGGTTTAACCTCCGACGAAATAGGCGCTACCGGGGTTGGAATAACGGCTTTCGATTATGACCAAGATGGCCGGGTTGATGTGGTATATGGCAATGAAAGAGGTCGTTGGTATTTGGCTAAAAACCAAATTCCAAAGGATGTGTTGGGTAATTTCATCAAAGTAGAAGTTGGCGCATCCAAGGAACAACAGGCGCAGCCAACAGGCGCGAAAGTGACTATTACAGCCTGTGGTAAACAGCAAACGCAACATGTAGGTACTACGGGTGATGGTTTCCACCATATGCTTAATAGCAAAATGCACTTTGGTATTGGTGAATGTAACCATGTGGAGAACGTACATGTCATTTGGGCGAATGGAGAAGAAAAGTCTGTAGACAATATTGAAGTAGGAACAAATATAAAGCTATAGACTATGTACGGTTTATGTATAGATGCGCTGGATCGTGACGTTATATAAGCATGAGTGCTAATTGTCACCTTTGAAGTGTGCAATATTAAACGAGAGAAATGAGCGAATAGCGGACTGTGGTTGGCACAGCCGAGGCGGTCCGCTTCGATCTAATATCGTTGTTCATCGAACAAATTTAAACCATGACTGGTGTACTTATTATCTGAAATCGGGCGCTAAAATACATAGATGAAGGTATACAGATACCGTTACTAGAGCCTTTTGATATAGAGGGGTATCAGCAAGTCTACTTACTGTTCCCTCAAATTGAAAAACTCGAGCCTTGACTGGATATTGTATTTAAAAAGCGGGTAGCTTTTATCTCATATCTTCTGGCTTTTGCCACACTCGGATATATTCCACTTCGAAATCTACAACACCGTCATGCTTTTTACCTTCAGGGCTATTTTTTTCTAAGTCTTCTAAGCTGTTTGGGTAGCCGTGCCAAGGGAAGGTTTCCATATCTAGCCACAAATTAATAGGGCGGGTGGCAACATAGCCATCATAGTCATCTGGAAGACCTTCACGATTTTGTTTCGCCCAGGCCGTTACTTGTTCCGGGGTTACCGATGAAAAGAGTTCACCATCAATGTAGTAGTTTACACCGTGCTCGCTCCACTCTATGCCGTATACATGGAAATCATCGGCCATTCTAAAACCCAGTTGTTTTCTTTCCGTGTAGCTAGGCTTGCCGCCTACGGGTTTCTCCCAATCGCGAATTGACCACCAAAGTTCGCTGTCTAAGTGTTCTTTGTTAGGATCTTCACGACTATCGCCAAATGACTCGAAAAAATCGAACTCCATTTTTGGTCCCATGGCCCAAAACGCACTGCTTATCTCGGCATCGGCAGATTTACTTTTTATTTCGATGTATCCATAAGTGAACGAGCGGCGACCGATAAAGCAGGGGGTGGTGATGTTCTCGTGTTTCATGGGTTTACCAAATGTCGGCTTTCTAATCTCGTCAGTGAATGGGAAGTCTGGCTCCCAGCGCGCTTCAAGCATTAACCTTCCGTCTTCCAAACGGTAGTTGCGACCTGAAAATTGCGAAGGAGCTCGGCCCTTCCACACCCATTTATCGGGGTTGTCAGGATGCACATACTGTGGTTTACCATCTTTAAATTTGCCAACAATGAACCATCTGTCCTCGTCGATTTTATCAGCATCAAATTCGTCGCTTATTTCTGTGTTTAGTACCCACCCCCCTTTATTCATAGGGTCGGAAAGAGGGAGAACGGTGTCTGCTCTTGTATGATGAGATAGACATACACTCAGCAGGCACGTGCTCAAACAGACATTTTTTAAGTTTTTAGTTTTCATAAAACACTATCAACAATTAATACATTGTTTATTTTTTTCTTTCAAAGAAACGAACATAATCGACTTGTATTTGTTCGGGTAAGGCGCTGTCATCTATGGCTTGGGTGTTACCTAGAAATGTACCTAAACCGGTAAGCCAAATATTTACATCGTTGTGTTTATAGCGGGCTGCTGGAAACGCCGTTTCGCTTATCAGTTCTCCATCGAAGTAATAACGAAGGTGGGTCTCGGTAAATTCCATACCATAGATGTGAAAATCTGTAAGGGTCGTGCCATCGTTGAAGCGTATTTGTTTGGTACCTACCTTATTCTGTGTGCGTCCTTCATCTTCGGTGCCAGGTTTAGGTTTCCACTGATGAGCGTCAGTTTGAAAATGCGTAGGATCGATTGAATCGTTTTCGAAGGGGTCAAGCTCGATATGGCTATTGAGGGGAGAGGCAAGTGGGTCGAATGTCAGGCTATCACTATTTTCAGTTTTCTGGAGATATCGCATCATCCAGAAAGAGCTATGCCAACCTGCGCCAACTGGAGTCTTCAAGCGGGCTTCATAAAAGCCATAGCGAAAAAGGCGTTTAGAAATAATTCCACCACCAGAATATTGCACGACGCCAGCAGGTTCATCACCTTCTTTTTGACCTGGTTGTAGCCAATTGTTTTTAGGGCAAAGGACGCGCTCTTTTTTCAGCAAAATGCGATATACACCTCCGGAGACTACATTATTTGCTTTTTGTTGCTTGCTCCAATGCTTGCAGTCTAATCGATATTGCCATTTACTCTCATCAACAGCTGAACCTTCAAACTCATCATACCAAGTCAATTCGTATTCCTTAACCGTATCGGCTATCAGAAAGGGGCTTACATCTTGGCTATCCTCCATATTACATGCGCTAAGCAAGGCTCCTGACAACATAACTATCGCGCACTTCTTCTCTGCTACCATCCCATATCTCCACAAGCTTTTCAATTGTAAATAAATTGTACATTACATGTATTTAAACATATTATGATTGGTTGTGGTAATATTTTTCATATATCAAATAAAATGAGAGAAATGGGTGAGAAAAAAGTGTATTCAGATAGCAGCAAATTTCTTGGGTTTTTAATAAAAGAGACGGTGGATAGCTTAGTGAATAAAGGATTATTTACTTTTCAAAGGCCCAAGATCGCTTAACGACTAAAAAAAGATTTGAAATAAGCAAAAGATTCACGGTCTCACAGTCTTCTGTGAAAGGCCGTCTTTTAACACAGCGATACTTCTTTTCGTCTTACCAATATTATCTAAAACAAAGGCTGAGGCGGGCCATCTTTTTATCGCTTTCTATTAGGTTGCCGAAAGTCTAAGCCGTTTTTCAACAATAATGGGCATATCCTTACGCACTGCGGAAATGCGTACGCGCACACTCTTCGGATCATCAGACACCGCTTGATACCTCACCGACCGATCGCCGCTTATGCGGGTTAAATAAATGGTGGAACTATCCAATAGTTTTACGCCTTTGCTACTTACCAGTTCTACTTTAACGTTGTGGTAGTCCGGATGAATGTTGTAGTGAATGGTAAACGCACCCTTGTTCCCTGAAGTGTTACTGGAAGAAAGGGAAACATCTAACGGTACGTCTTTGGGGGGCTTAAAGTGTTGCAGCATCACCGGGTGCAGTGCCGGAGAGAGGGGCGGAAACTGGGGGATTTTACTGTCGCTGTAATCATGATACTGACAGCCTAGGCTCGATGCCGAAAACAGTACGCAACAGTACCCTAGAAAAAAAGTAAGTTTCATCATCGTTGTGCCTAATTAGTGTGTCGAGCGAAAAAGAGTGGCGTACCCGCAGTCAAAAACGCGTAGAAACACCCCGAGAGTGGTTTAGTCAATCCCGCAAACCCAGGAGCGATACGGTTTCTTTCATCAAATTTGGTGGCGACGAGCAACCCAGTTAACCAAAACGGTTAATTTCTAACCTAGCAAACAGGCGGCGTTATGGTCAAGGGCTATTCTCTTTGTGGCAGCTGGCCGAGGCTTTGATAGCCGTTAGGGGGCGCGGTATCGATGTGGGGGAGTAGGCAATGAGGTAGCGCCTACGCGCCCTACACTTCATGGGTATTATACAGTAGTATAACTTTTAGACTGTGGTATTTAAGTCTTTCATTTATGCGAACTTCTATTTAAGCGTGGTATTAAAATTGAACATAAATATAGCTGCAAGTCGTTGTTATGGGTATGGCGTGTTGTCATTGCTTTTTCTTCTAACCAGTTTTGCCCAAGCAGCGAGTGACCCCACTTATGAAGAAGTTGAATGGGTGGCGTTAATGCCAGAAAGTGATCTTGAAGCCTTGCTTGAACCACCGGAATTTTTAGGCGAAATTAAAGACGGCAGTGAGCAAGATTCTGTTGCTGCGCTATCGGAAATGGAAGGGAAAAGCGATAACGCCCAGCGTTTTCAGCAGGCCTTAACCTCTACCCGCGTCATTGACGATTTTGATCAGAAAAAAGTGCGTATTCCAGGCTTTATTGTGCCCCTTGATGCCAATGACGAGCAGCAAGTGGTGGAATTTTTCATTGTGCCTTACTTCGGTGCCTGTTTACATATGCCTCCGCCTCCACCCAATCAAATGATTCATGTTACCTTTGAGCAGGGCGTGGATTTAGAACGGCTCGACATGGCGTTTTGGTTTGAAGGCACCATTAACATTGAAACCACCAGTAATGACACCGGCATCGCCGCGTATGCAATGACTTTGGAGAATCTTAAAGAGTATGATTTTTAGCGCCAAGCATCGCTTTTGGCATGAGTTCGCAAACAGAATAAACAAAGCCCTTTTTTAAGGGCTTTTTTGTGATGGGAGCCAGCGTTGTGATTACGGAGAAGCAAAGCATAATTTAGCTAGTACATTAAGAGGCTTTAAATGTCCTTAGGTTTACAACTTATGCAGGCTGTTCTGGAAAAATTGTATACTGAACAGAGAACTATACTTAGTAGGCTAAACTATATTTCAGGAAATCTTTGTTGTCAGAATGAACAAACAGATGTTATTTTGTTAAATAAAAGGCTAACTATAAGGATGTAGAATGCGTTTCCACGATGTATTAAGCGTATTGTCCAAATCTTCCCCTTATGCAGTTTCTACTGAACGAAAAGACGCCATTTCAGCTGAGCTTGATGAAGTAAAGAAATATCTTTATATCGAAACAGATATTCAAAAAGACTTCGAAAAGTACCTTACTTCATTATCTGCGTGCAATAAAAAAATTATTTTTCTTTGCGGTAGTAGTGGGGATGGTAAGTCTGAAATCTTGACTCAATATGCATCAAAGTTTTCTCACAAAGCTACCTTTCATCTAGATGCAACGCATAGCTTTGAACCTGATGAGTCTGCAATATCAACCCTCGATAAAGTTTTTAATGACTATGAAAATAACGAGAAAGCGTTAGTAGTTGGTATCAATGTAGGCATGATGGGGAATTATGTCGAAGAAGGTAACAATGACAATGTACGCGCCGCAATCGCTAGTTACTTAAACTCGAAAGAGTCAACTTCAGAGTATGTGTTTTTAAACTTTGAGGACTATCCAAAGTTTATTTTAACCAGTGCTGGTCACTCTTCTGACTTTGTTAAAGCAATTTTGCAACGCATTACTAAGCATGAAGACAATATTGTACGGCAGTACT
Source organism: Alteromonas sp. 14N.309.X.WAT.G.H12 (assembly GCF_036697315.1). NCBI lineage: Bacteria > Pseudomonadati > Pseudomonadota > Gammaproteobacteria > Alteromonadales > Alteromonadaceae > Alteromonas > Alteromonas sp. 14N.309.X.WAT.G.H12. The sequence goes on along the minus strand of NZ_JBAHZB010000002.1, from coordinate 188,460 downwards.
TTGATAAAGAACAAGCGAGTCATGACGGCAACAAGGTTCTTTGCACTAATTACCAGTTACTTTCGATTCCACACGTTCAAGATCGAATTATTGATGTACTCTTTAAAGCCCGACTGATTAAAGATCAGTTTCTTACTGCTAGAACGCTGTTGGACTTTGTTCACACATTGTTATCACCAGAGGGGGATCTGTTTGATAATATGTTCAATGCCTCTGATAACGAAATCTCATCCAAAATAGTAGATTTTGACCCTGCGAATGTTAGAACCGAAAACGTAGATAAGTTTCTTTTAAGTACTAGTTTGGGTTTGTTCGATAATCGTTTCGAACAATTTACTTCTTACCTGTCCTCTGAATTTGGGATTCGCCAATCTAAGAATTCTCACTCATATCTAAGGCTATTCTATCTTCTTGGGGAAGCAGACCTTGCTAACAACTATCACAAAGACTTTATTAAAGATTTTGAAGAACCTCTATTAGATAAGTACGCCAAATTGTGGAATTTACACACCCGCTATGTAGGTGATAAACAAGAAAAGAAAGAGCTAAAAGCCTTTTACAAAGAGACGATATTCTCTGCAATCCACACTTATATCAACAGAAACGCTAAATCGATAGCTAAAGGCAAGTTTCTTATCTCATCACATAATGGCTACCAAATTATGACAGATGTCGATATGGAGCCAGATTTCGATGCAATTCAACATGCACCGCCAACAAGTACATCTTACTTTGTAGCGCATATATCCGTTGAAGGTAAAAGTGTTTCAATGCAAGTTAATATCAACCTTCTTAATATGATGAATAGAATTATCGGCGGGTATAGGCCAAACAAACACGACAAAAATACAATCGTTATTCTAGATGACTTTGCTGACCACATAGCTGACATCGCATCGAGCAAAGATAAGCTCACCATAGTTAAAGACGGCTTAACAATGAGCCTACGTTATGACGATGATGAAATAGAAGTAAGTGGGGTTTAAAGATATGTTCAAACTCAAAGCAGAGCTAAAACCTCAAAACAACAAACTGACGTCTTTTTTTCCAATCAATACAAAGGATAGGAAAGGAATTTTTGATTGGGACATAGTACTTGGTCATTTCGTAAAGTACGCTTATCGAAAGAGTGTTGCGAACAACCAATTTGAGCAATTCAAATTAAAGTGCAAAGAGCGCTTCGAATCAAAACTGGACGAACCAAAGTTCTGGCAACACCTTGAGAAAATGTATTTCAGTGGCGATGAACTATATAAAATTAGTCCTGAGCTTTTATTATTCAAAGCACAAGACATTAAAGGTAGTTCAGCAAATAAAAGGTTAGGCGATTTATTCTTGAACTTATTGCAGGACCATCATTTGCAAAAATCGCCCAGTTTAAGCCTGAATTTTCTAGAGAAAGAAATCGTTGAGACGTTCAATAGTTTTACAGTCCCAGGGTCAAAAACTGGAACCGTTTCCAAAGCGGCAACAGAAGCGCCTTACCTCCCTTTTCTAAGAGATTTATTTATTGAAGACTTAGATTTCATTGCATCGAAGCCAAAGTACTTTATAGAAAACATAACGGACTTTTTAAAGCTTTACGCTTTTCTTTATACCGCGCAGATCACACTTAATCTGAGTGAGTGGAGGGCAGGCGTACCTACAGCAAAACCATGCTATTTCATTCTCGATACCGAAAAAGCTTCAGATGAGCGCAGCTATGTAAAAAGTTACGGCTATCGTCAGTTAGCTAAAAATTTCGATAAAGTTTTCCCATACTTGGCAATGAATGAGAGCCTTCAAGACGGTGCAGCTATTAAACAGCCACTATGGTCTATTACTAGTCTTCAGGATACGCAAGTAACACTAGATGCACTAAATGCTTATGCAATTGATTTCAAAGAAGAGCGACAACTGGGGACTGAAATAAATGAAGCAAGTAGCGTAGCAGATGCCGTCGATAACCTGCTTACGCTTTTCTATGCGCAATTTGGCAGGAGTGAAACACGCCACGACGTAAATGTTAATTTCTGCAAAGCCATTGAGTCAGAGCTATGTGGCCACTTTGTTCAGAGCCGAGGAAGAGCGGGCCGAGTTTTAGTATTTAATCAAGATTATATATTGCTTTTGACCAATATAGGCATTGGGAAGAGGGATCGCCTACGACTTCATGAGTTACTTAAAGAGTTTGAAGCTAGAGGTATCTTTTTTGATAAGCAAACACAAAAAGTGCTTGTAGAATTTTATGAGCGCATAGGTAACGTAGAGAGAATGAGTGACAGTGGAGATGCAGTTTATGTCAGAAAAACAGTTTGAGGATTTTTTAGCTGAAAAGCTTATAAACTGGGGCGCTGAGCATTTCTACAAAGGTTATCGTTACCAATTCCAGTCACCAGATAAGGGCAACAGTAAAAAACTATTTGACGCGCTTTGCGCCAGAAAAGCAGGTTTCATTACTATCAGGCAAGTTGAGATTCCCTTTATTCAAGTTGGGGAATATAAGCTTTTAATTGTCTTACACAGTGAAGAAAAAGGCGACGGCTGTAACGAAAACTTTATTTCTCATATTCGAGATGTAGTCGCTTCCCAGCAAAGTGAAGTGAAAGACTCCTGCCTTCTAATTATCCATAACTCAATGCTTGATACATTGATAAATTCAGCAGAGAACATCGCACAGCCAGGCTGGGTTTGGCACCCGCTAAAAATTAAAGAAGCATTAGAAGGGGAAATCGACCCGTTAAACGATAATAAGCTCGTTACTCAATGTTTACTAAGTCATCGATTTGAGCAAATTGTTGATGATGGTGCAACGATGTTTGGGTTTGAAGAGCTCTTTAATGCTCTTGTTGATGATGGTGAAATCAGTTTCCATGAAATAGCTCTGCTAAACGACCCTCTTCTAAAAGGTTGGGACTCTCCAAATCAGATTGCGAACAGGCTTGAGCAAAACAAGCAAATGTATGAAAAGCTCGACTATATTACGCACCATTTTCCAACAAGCTTGGAGGAAAAACTTGGGGAAGAAGATTTTAGCCCGTCTTTTGTTAAAAAGTATTTCGATGAGCAAGACCCAGAAGCATGGAAGTTCAATTTAGAGTTAGAAGCATGCTTGCAAGAACAAAAGAAGAATAAAGAAAACCTTCTAGAGCTTGAAAGAGAGTCTATTTCAGAGGGTAAATTACTAGTAAGAACGCAAGCAGATACAAAAGCAGGGCGGCGCACTAAGAACATCATTTACGTGATGCCAGAGGGTAGAAATACCTTCGAGCTTGAAATCAGCTTCATTGGCGGAAAAGTAGAGAAAAAAGAGTGCAAAATTCTCAACGCTAGCCAGCCAAGTGTTGATTTCAGTAACCCCGATAATGCGGGTGGAAAGCGCAGCCGCATAACTATTTCAGGCATTTATCATGATACTGCTACCTTTTTTACGTTCCGCGTTAAACGAGATAAATCCGCTGAAAACCACAACTTTAAGGTATTAGTACTTAAAGAAAACGAGTTTTATCTAAATTCAATAGAAAATAGCTTCCTCATAGACCCCAAGCGCCAGCTAGTTATTATTCAAACCGAAGAAAACAATCTTCAAATTGCCGAGCATGGTAAGGAAGAAACGCTCACTGAAAACGCGCAAGAGTTTGAAAACAGCACCGTAGGTGTAGTTGATTTTGAACAAATAGCGTCAGAATCTGACAATGTTGAATTTGTAGTAAAAGGAAAAGAAACACGGCTAAGCCTCAGTATCGAAGGATCCGTAGCAACTGATGCGCTATCACTACCGCTAATGTTTAATCAAGAGCGTTTTAATAAACTGTTTAGTGACGACTATTTTGCGGTATTTAATAAACGTAAGAGCAAGATCCAACTCGACAACCATGAAATAGCACCCAAAGGAAAGCGCTTAACTCTTTTACAGTGGGAGCAAGAGCTTCTTGATAACAATAGCTTGTATTGCCCTGCATCTGAAAATTTGCATGTGGCAGTTGCAGATATTGCTGCAAGTTACCCTGAACTGTCGTCAGCGTATTCTACCTATTTTACCTACCTGACCAATAATAATACATTGCCAAGTTTGAGCGGGTGGGGTGAAACTTACCAAAAGCTTGTTGAACATGTAGTGCGCACTTACAACGAAGCACTAAGAAGCATTCAGTACGATACTTTACTAAGTCAATCACAAAAGCAGTTAGTTAATATCGGTTTTGCAGAGTTCAACGGTGTTGAGTACATAACGCCATATCATCCTATGGTTCTAGCTTACCACCTGTATCTTGTGCAAAGGGTGGTACAAGACGAAACCAATAGCTTTAAGCAGTTGCCAAAAGTCACGCTTTCTAGATTGAACGCTCAAGGGTTAATGCCATTTATTTATGACCCAAATAATGAGTTCGGGTATTGCCAGTATGAGACAGACGATAGCATGTGGTTACGTATTGTCCCTCATCAAGAAACTAGTTACGGTTATGTACAGAAACTGGTAAGAGATAAGGTATCTGAGTTCAGAGATGCGTTTTCAAGTCTTTTTGAAAATGGCGAACGATCCAAGTTAATAATCAATTCCATAAACAATGGCCAAAACAAGGAAGTCTTTCTTGGCCTAGTGGACTTTATCAAGCAATACAAAAATAAAGTCTGCCAGATTCACGTAAATATTTATGATGATGAAATAGAGTATTGTGAGTTTGATCGTTTCTCAGACACTGCAAGTTACGACGTTATAAAAGCAGAATATGGCTTAAGCAAAGGAAGGGATAAGGACATTGCCGATACTGTAATTGACCTACTTAGAACAAGGTTGACTTACAGTAAGTTCGAAAACGAGAAGTTAGAAGACGGTACTTTTAAGCCTCATCATTACGCCCATATTTCCTTTTTTAAGAATAACGACAAAGTACAGTCTAGAGATCGCAACGTTAATGAAGAATTAAGCGGTGTTGTTGCTGAAGGCTTATTAGCCGGCGAGGCATCTTCTAGTGAGGAAGACAGTTATTCAACCGCCTTTGGCCTTAAAGGTATCGAATATGATGATAAGCCTCACCTGCAAATTGCAGAACGCTTAAATGGGCTTATAAAACCCGCGCGTAAGCCCGATGAGCAGTATTCCCGTTCTAAATCTACAGCATTAGTAGTAAGCGGTAAGTTTAGAAAGCTTCTTCAATGTGCCTATTCGAGTTCAATTTGGACGACAATTATTGACCCCAAAGTGACACTGGACTTCTTTGATAATGATAAAAACGTGGTGCTAATTCATTATTCAGATAACTACACCAACTCAATAAATTATGATGCGATAACCGTTACTGAAGAATCTGATTTATACAAAAAAGTCCTTGAGCGTGATCAGGGCGGCATCATTGAAGAGTTCAACGCATTCAATGGTGAGTGGCTTCTCAAAATGATCACCGCCAACGACAATGAGCGTAAAGAAAAGCGCGGAATTATTGGTGCTTACAAGTTTGTAAACTGCTTGCTTAATCAGTCTGATATTACTTGGGTTCCACTTTCAGTTGCCGAGATGTTGAGAGTTGCAGGTAACATTGGCTTGAAAATGTCAGAAAGTGACTTTTCAAAACGTAATATTGCGGGAACCATTAAGGGCGCTATTTCAGACGACGTTCTATTTGTAGGCTTTAAGCAAGATTCAATGGTGTTACTGCCTTTAGAAGTAAAAACAGGTAAAAAGCAAACACACAACAAAGGTGTACAACAAGCCAAAGAGCTGAAGCGATACCTTGAAGAAGACGTGTTGAAAGGAGACAGCTTAGCTGCTCAACTTTATCGAGGATTATTTGTAAGACAGCTGCTGATGCAAATAGATAAGTACAAGTTGTACAACCTGTACAGCGATAACTACTTCGATGAATTGCTTTCTCGTCGTGAATGGTGGCTACAGGGTAAGTATGCTATTGCTGATTTAGCAAATTATCCTGAAGGCTTCCTAGTATCGCATGTCGAAAATGACACTTTTTTTGAGCCTGCTTTTGAGTTGAAAGAAAATATACTCAAAATAGAATTGCCAATAGGCAACCTTTCTACATTTATAAAAACACCGTTATCACAACTTTTCGAACAGCAGCCCGAAAAGCTTTGCCATATAGCTAGTAAATACATTTTAAGAGGTTCTACACTACTTGTTGGTGGCGAAATACAGTCAAAAGAAGATACTTGTGTAAATGTAGGTGAGCAGAAAACTGACTACAACCCCAATGCTGAGCCGTACACCGAAAAGCCAGAAGAAAATGTAGCTGATGAACATAACGTGGAATCTAGCGAAACCTTGAAGGTGCTAGTTGGGCATTCAGTACAAAATCAAGAGCCAGTTTTTTGGGAGCCAACAAATACTGCCAAATTCATGAATACCAACTCTGGCATTATTGGAACAATGGGCACAGGTAAAACTCAGTGCACGAAATCTGTTGTTACCCAGATCCATCGTAATCAAAAAAATAATGTCGATGGCAAGCCTATAGGTATCCTCATTTTCGATTACAAATCGGATTATGTAGATGATAAATTCATCAATGCGACTAGCGGCAAAAAATACAATTTGTTTAGGCTCCCCTACAATCCACTGAGTTTATTTGGTTCTACGCCAATGCTGCCGGTGCACACTGCGCGCGGGTTCTCAGAAACAATGGGAAAAGCCTTTAATTTGGGGCAAAAGCAACAGCTGAAATTAAGACAACTAATTTCTCAAGCATACGATTTAGCGGGAATTAGTAAAGCAGATCCCTCAACATGGAATAAGCCAGCACCAACCATTGCAGATGTGTGGGCATTGTTTTTGGACAGCGAGCCAGCTGAAGATTCACTTTATGCGGCACTTGAAAGCCTTCACGAGCTAGAAGTATTCGAAAGCGATGTCAGTAAATGCACTAGTTTGTACGGACTGATAGACGGAATTACGGTAATTGAGTTGGCAGGTTACCCAAGCGAAATTCAAAGCCTTGTTGTTGCGTTAACACTCGATCTCTTCTATTCGCAAATGCAAAAGCAAGGAAAGCCGTTAGTCCAAGGCGACTTCAGACAAGTCACAAAGCTCATCCTAGTGGATGAAGCAGACAACTTTATGTCTCAAAATTTTCCTAGCTTACGGAAGATTCTTAAAGAAGGTCGTGAGTATGGCGTTGGCGTAATCCTGTCTACCCAAGATATTACTCACTTCAAGACAGGTGATAACGACTACTCTGCTTACATATTAAGCTGGATTGTTCATCGCGTTTCTCAAATAAGAAATCAAGATATCAAATCACTCTTTAATAAAGACGATAAGACTGATCAAGAGTATCTGATGAAGTCGATACGTGAGCTAGAAAAGCACCATAGCCTGTATGTAGATGGTGATAAGAAAATAACGAAAATAAAAGATAGAGCTTTCTGGGAAATAATAAAAAATAAGGAATAAACATGGCATCTTTAAATGATTTTAATTATTTAGAAACAAAATGCTTAAGTTACTTTGAGATGGCGTCAAAGGAGATTAATTTTAAGATATCTGACCTAGATAACGTAAAAAAAGCTAGGATTGGATTTTATTTCTTGCTCTTGGAGCAGTTGACAGGGATTAGTGATTTCTCGGAACTATGTGAAAAAATAACGGACACTGAGTTTAACAGTTTTTTAGGGGCTGATAAGTTAGATGATTTTGGTGTGGATGCAGTCGATATTGATGAAGATGAGAAAATAATAAGGCTTTTCAGTTTTAAGTATCGTGGAAACTTTTCTACTAAAATGCAGAGGATGAACGAAGCGCTACTTTCATCAAAATATTTTAATTTGGTTGCATCGAAAAATACACAAAATATAAGTGGGAAGTTGCGTTCATTTACGAGGAAAATAATCGATGCTCTTAATAGTAAGAAAGAATGGGCAATAGATTTCTATTTTATCAGTAATGACGGAGAAGAATTGAAAAAGGATGCTCACTTATCAAATTTTTCTGCTCAATACGATATAAGGTTTGTTCCCATTGCGCTCCCAAAATTAAAACAAATATTTAGTATAAGACCGAATCCTATTAATGCAGAGGTTAATCTTTTAAATGACGCCATAATGACTTATTGCGAAACTCAAAATTCGACTGACAAAAACTTTATTGTAAGAATGTCGTGTAGCGAACTGATAAGAATTACATGCTCGAACGAGGAATTGAGACTCAATGCGCAACTTGAAGACTACACAGTATTACAGGATGTAGATTTAGACTTCGGAGTATTATTTGACAATGTCCGTGGTTTCGTCACTAAATCAAAATTTAACCCTAATATAGCGGCTTCACTTGCAGATTCACCGAACAAGTTTTTTCTTTTCAACAATGGAATAACGATAGTTGCAAAAGACATTTCAACGAAAGAAATTAACGGCCGCACCAGTACAAAAGTGAAAATCGGAGATTTTCAAATTCTTAACGGCGGACAGACACTGCGCACAATTCATAAATTTAACCGGGATGATGGTTCAAACATTGATGGCGAGCTTTCGGAGGCACAGGTATTGGTACGTATATTTATGGTAAGGGAGGATGATAAATCACTTATAAACGATATTGCAGAATTCACGAATAGTCAAAATAAAGTACAACCATCAGACTTAAAATCATTGAGGCATGAGCAGCTATTAATTGAACGAATTCTCGACGACAACGAAATTGTATATTCTAGAAAGACTGGAGATACAGGATTAAATGCTTCTAAGGTCTATAGTACCAAAATATCCATGGAGACCCTGGGACAAATACTATACTCAATTGGGGGGAGTCCAGAGAAAGCGACTAGTGAAAAGCAAAAAATATTTAACGAACATTATGAAAGGGTTTTCGTAGATGAGTTAAATATTAAGCAAATCCCTGATATAGTTCGCCAGTTTGAAAGTGTAAAAGATGAGTACAAAAAATCTGATTTTAAAGGAGTAAATATTAAGTATTTTTATATTATGTTTTTACTTTATCGGTTTGAAAATTCAGAGATAGCGACGTTAATTGAAGAGCTTGAATATGTATTAAATACATTCGAGGTCGAAAACGAAATGTCGGATGTGAGGAAAATGGGTAGAACTGGTTTCAAAGATCAATTGATCCAACACTTACAAGCGGTTATTGTTTAAAGCCAATATTAAAAAAGCCTCATATGATCTCTCCATAAATGAGGCTTTTGGGATCTCAACCTATTGCGCAATAGTTTTACCCGACCACAACTAGCATATCTACTAGGTTTTTTGTATTTCTTATTGATGCGATACCATGCTCAACGTGAGCCGCCCATGCTTGTTGAAGCTGCTTACCTTCTAAATCAGGGTAGGTATGCTTCAACAAAAGTTCTGTTATTTCTTGGGTGCGCCCTAACCAAGTAATTTTGTCCAATGTAAGGCTACCGTTAGTAGTGTAGTCCGTTGCTGGGTCATATCTAAAATCAGATTCTATCGAACGGAAAAAAGCGATACGCGCTGATACATTAGGGGTTACCCCCGTGTAGCCTTTCAATTTTTTGAGTTGCTCTTCTACAGTACGTGATAATTGCATTCTATTAGGTAGCATTAGGCAATCTCCACTTTTTGAGTTTCCCAGAAGTAACCTTCGACTACTGAGGAGCAGCGCGTGGCTTCGTTAAATTTAATTTCAAACGCATGCGACACTTCAGGCTGTAAAATAGAATAGAAATCAGCATCAACTTCTGTATCTGTAGACAAGAGAATGACTTGCTCGCCAGCTTTTGGGAAATAGTGCTTTATTAACTTGTCTCTATGCTTAGAGTCGAGCCTGCCAAGTGGAGTATCTACAACAACAGGAAGTACTTTTCCTGATAATTTGCCAAGGGCTTCTAGTATTGCGAAAGCAAAAATTTGTTTTTCACCAGCAGAAAGCGACTTCCTATTAACTTCCAATCCGTCGAGGTCGACCAGTGCTACATCGAAAGTTTCTGGATTTATTTTAGCTGTTAGCTTCAAGTCTTCTTTTCTAGCAAGCTTTCGATAAGCTAAAGCGAATAGCTCTTCAAGTTGAGCAACCCTTAGCTGTGTTAACTGCTTAGAAAACTCCTGCAATGCACCTTGTGTTGAGTTCACTCGTGCAACCGCTTTTTGTAACGACTTCTCATTTTTTTGCTGGTTAAACAGCTTTTCTAGTCTTTTAGCTAGTTCCAGCGCTTTAGCCATCGACGTTTGTGCTTTTTGAAGTACGTTCTTATATATGTCTTTTTCTTTCGCTACTGCTTTGTCTAATTCTCGTAAGCGCTCATAAAGACCAACTAATTCTTTTTCGTCTGGCGCTCTTTGAATTCTAAGTGTTAGCGAGTCTAAGTCTGATTCAGCTGCAGTTAATTCAGAAAGGGTGTTGCTCAGCCTAGTTTTTGATTCATTTGCATCGTCGCGTAAGCTTTCAAGCTGATGGAATTCTCTGTCAGAGATATCTAGACTTATAGCGCCATCAGCACAGATACGCCCATCAGTTTCAACGTAGTTTTGAAGTAGCTCATTAATCTGCGTTTTATCCGATTCTAGAGCTGATGACAATGTAGATGCAAGCTTCTCAATTTGTGCTAGAAACTGCTCGTTGAAAGATTTTTTTGCTTTAAGTTCTTTCTCACGTGCAAGTTGTTGGAACAGCCTGTCTATGGCTTTTGGCGCTAATGATAAAGGAAATGCACCATCTAGTTCGTGAAGTACTTTACCTTTAATGGTATCTATTTCACGTTCTAGCGACTTTTGTTTACCCTTTTCTTCGTCCCTAGTAATAGCAAAAGCGCCACCACGTTCTTGAATGCTTTTTTCGATTTGGCTCATTTCAAAGCGAAGGCTGGTGATCTTCGGGTACAACTCATTCGCTTGCTCTTTGTAAGCGTCTGCTTCTGCTTTAAAGCTCTCTTTTTGTTTTTGAAGGTCTGTAATTTCTTTTTGGATAGAGGCTGATGCTTTACCTTCACTTTCTTTATTCAGATATATATCTAAATCAATATTCAGCCTTTCTATAATATCCAATCCCAGCAGCTTTTGAACGGCCTCTTTAAGGTAAACGCCGGTATCATCTTCAGCCAATTCTGCAATTTTCTCACCGTCAAAAAAGAACAAATCTCCTATACCTGGAGGGATCATTTCTGAAATAATTGACTGAATTTGTTCTGAGGTTAAATTTGAATCTTCGCCTGCGTGTTCAAAACTTATCTTTTCTTTACCATCAACGCCCCAAGTACGGGTGATAGTAAATACGCCGTGTTTACCTTGATGAGTATGTGTAAACTCTAGACTAATCGATGCTTTTGCAGAGTTGTCTTCTTTCTTTGCTTTATTATTTAACTGCTGGGAAAGGTAATCTGCATACTCTTTATTATTTGGAATAGAGCTAAGCGCGCGTCTTCCCAAAAGAAGCAGGCGTATGGCAGTAAGAATGGACGTTTTGCCAGCACCATTTAAACCACCGAAAAGAATGATTGGTTTAGATAGCATGCCATCTTTTTTAGGTTGCAAATCAAGAGAGTGCTCACCTTTGAACACTCTAAAGTTTTTCATGGTTAGCTTTCTAAAAATCATAACTGCATCTCCTTATTCAAAGATGCTGTGATGGCGGCCAACTCTGCTTCATAGTCTTGAACTTCTTTCGACTGATTAATTTGATTTTGCCTGCTGTCTTTATTTTGTTTGATGATTTCTTCGGCTGATTCCCAATCTTGCTGGATAAGCCTTCCTATTTTTTTATAAATACCAGTGCGTCGGGAAAGTCCAGACATTGAAATTTCTAAATCGATAAGCTTTTTAACTAGCTGAGGTGAAACACCGTATTCCGGCGCTATTTTGGTTATTAGGGCAGCATCTTCTCTACTAAACTGGTTAGTATCATCAACCGACCAGTCAAGGTCGTAACCAAAGACTTCGTTGAAAATAATAGGTAAATCATCGTCCCAATCAGGTTCATTAGGGTCGTTTAACCACTCATGACGGACCGCATGTAACTCAGGCACGGTGATTAGCTCTACGTCTCTACCCGAATCTGCTAATTGCTTTTGAATATTCAAAAGTAACCTTAAGGCGACTTTACGATACTTTAGCTTATAGGGGCCTGTGGTGTAATCGTCGGTTAAGATCTTCTCTCCATCTTCTCGAAGAGTTTTAAATGCTAACCTACCGTCTCTTCGAATGTGGCTGCGATATTTCTTTTTAAGCTTTGGAGAGGTGCTACGTGACAATATGTTCCTGTACTTAAGTAAAGGAAGCATCCACGTTTCACCATTTTGCACTAGGCTTTCCATGGCTCTGTCTTTTGTGACAACGGTGCATGTCCAACATCCAAAGCGAGAATTACCGCAAGACGGGGTCGTCTCATCAATAACCATAGGGCATTCGCCCTGACCAGAAGAGTCTTTATAAAGGTTCCATAAAACAAGGTTTTTACCACCCCATGGTGTTTCCCACTCAAGGTCGTACTTGTCGTACCATTTATTTTTCATGCCGTACGGAGTTTCTTGCTGCTCTAGATGACAAAAGCGAAGAATTTTCCAGACATCATCTACCGCCCACATATCAATTGGCGTGTAAATGAAAGCATTTGATAGCGTAGTGTGCTTCGCCAAGTCTGAACCATCAATTTTGTGTTTAGCTATAACCTGTGCACGTGAAGCACTTTCTTGCGACCTAGATCCGAGAACCACAATAACTTCATCGTACTGATTTACTTTGTCGGTGATAAACGTACTTACTGGGTCTATCTTCATTCGCTCAGTGCACCAGCGGAAATTACGTGTAGGTGCGGGGTAGCCTTTACCTAGAAGGTTCGACCAAAAAGTTTCGTTCGTTTTGGGAACGACCTTATGCGAAGTGATGGGTAATTTATCCCGTGCCGCGCCTCGCTGAATCGCTTCAAGTGAGCGATTTACGTGGTTTACGACAATAGGTGTTTCAACCAATGTATCAGATGCAACTACAAACACATGTTTATGGCGTTCTTCAGGTTTTAAGCCTAATAGCGCTAAGTAAACAAGTACCATTACAGCTGAAGAGTCTTTACCCCCACTGTAGCCGATTACCCACGGCCTAGTGTCTTGTAAATAAACGCGCTGAACGTTGGCTACATAGTCTTTGAGTGGGAGACCAGAAAACTCTTCCTGCTCGATGAACTCAATATAGTCTTCGAGATCGACTTGCTTGGCTAATGTCATGAATCTAATAAATCTTTTTCTTTTTGAAGGTCATCTTGAGATAACTCAAGCCCTAGTTGGCGCTTAATTTCTAATGCTGTAAGAAATATGTTTGAGCTAGCCTTAGATAGCTTGCCGTGCATCATTGCGCGTTTAATCCACTCTGGATTAGATTTTCGCCAGTTAACAGAGTTAAGCTTTTCTAACGTTGCTACTCTTTCTTTTTCAGCAAAGTCTAATAGGTGGTTTCCAACAATCGCAATGGCTTGAAGAGCGATACCGTGCGCTGTCAAATATTCTTGACGAAATTCTCCGACAGCAAGCTTTTTATCCTGCACTAATTGCCATTCGGTCATATTATCATTAATACAGTTCCAAAACTGCAAAGCGAACTGCTTTTCATCTTCTGAAATATCGTCTTTAGGGCCTTTTCCTAATAACGCTCTGGTTGCGTGTTTGATTGCACTTAGCGCGAAAATTTTATTGCTCTTTACTGGAATGCTTCCTTTTTCCATCTCGGTAAAGCCAATAAATGGCTTGGCGTTATTCGCAAGATATTTTGCTACGCGCGCACCAGGGTCTCTATCGTCGTAAAGCGTTGAAAGCGATGAGGAAGGGCGGATTGCATGCTGGTTTAAGTCAGCAAACATTTGCTGGCTTCTGCTTAACCCTTCATCGATGTAAAACACAATTGCTATATTGTCTTGACCAAGCTCAGGCTTATGCTTTATCGCCTCTTCAATTGCAGCTCTACGGTGTTGTCCATCATTGATTAGAATGCTCGTATTCATAGAGACTTTAAGTGTGCCGATGTTTGGTGCGTTTTCTTGTTCTATAAACGAAACCTCGCTGCCTACTGATGCAGTGAGTGCTGAAAAAACATAGTCATCTGGGTTATCAACCAAATATCTACTCATCTCTGGAATTCGACTTTTATTCAGTGTGCGCTGAGCACGTAACTCTGGCGGAACTTCTTCTTCATCGTAAATGAAGATTTTTGGTATGATACGAAGAGGGCAGGTTGCAATGTAAAATGGTCTTCCGGCTTGAACGCCACGAACTGCTGGAAAGGAATAGCAGAAGTCATTATCTAAAGTATTCAAAGTTTATCCTCCTTGATTGTTACGTAAAAATTTTACGTAATATTTTGTGGAAGTAAATATCTTTAATGCTATTACGTAAAATTTAATGATCGTAACTTAGGAGTATACATTTTTTAAGGTAAGTGATGATTTGAACTTTGGGTCGGTTTTTAACTGATGAAATCCATATTATTCTTTAGGGACGCATCGGCGTGCTCCTCGATGTAGTCAAAAAAGTCCACGTCTTGTTCCGCCATTTTGATTTTAACTCTTTCTTTTAATTTGGGGGTGCTGCTCTCATCAAAATCCTCATAGCCTAGTAAGGTCAGTTTACCTGAATTTATATGTATTTTAATCAACTGTATATCTTCTAGCTCACCGTAAAGCTGCAATGCTGAGCTTACATAAACTCTTAATAGTGGCGAGAGTAAGTCTAGGTATTGTTTATGGAAGGTTAGGGAATGCGGTTTCTCAAACTCTTCTGCCAATACGCTTTTAGGCAAGGTCTTGTGGGCTTCTAAGCACTCTGCCTCTATTTGGTTTACATCGGCTATTTGGAAGAGAAGTTCCTTAGCTAAAGCTTGAGCATTCTTGTTAGTATCGAAAAAAGCTTTTATGTCACGTTTTGTTTGCTCTGGCTGGTATTTGTAGGGTTTTCTTTTACCAAAGTGGCCTACAGCGAAGTAAACTAGCAAGTCTTCCGTTCGCATCTTTTGTGCAATATTAAGATCATCATTGCCATAATAGTTTAGACACAGCCTAAATGCTTTCTTCATTGTGCCAACTAGTTCTATTAATTTGTCAGCCTTACCAAATTCATCTTTCGCGGGGGCTCGCCCTAATAGTAAGCAAGTTTTCCAGTATTCCTCAAAAAGCTCAGCATGCTTAGTAAATAACAGTTGTGTATTAGCTTCTTTAATATCAATAGGCTTAGACTTCTGTTCCCAATTTCGGGTTCGCTTATGCCTATTTTGAAGATAATCTTGCTCTAGGTACTTATCTTTAAAAACGAAGTATATACCTGGTGCTACAGCAATAGCTGATTCGTCTAGACTTAGCTCAATGAACATTTTGAGTTCGCTTTGGGTAAAATACTTTTGGAAGGTATTACGGCTGGTAATAATACCGTCTTTATACGGTGTGAACTTGGCCAGGTAGTTCTCGTTTGCGAGCATTGCAGAGATAACAAGAAGCTTATCGGTAAGGGCCCATGCGCCTTGAATAGCTTCCATACGCTCGTTTCTTTCTTCAATTACATTAATTACAAAACCAATGTTAACCAAGTCGGCGTTTATTTTATCTGCGTCTGGTAAAAAGTTAGGGTCCCACCCAAGTGCATCTAGCCCATGAGCTTCCAGCTCTCGAAGGTCATCACCTCTACCGCAACCATAGTCAAAAATAGAGTATTGGCCTTCTAGAAAGCCATGCTTTGCTAATATTTTCATTGGGGCCGAAAGTTCGTATCGGACTATCGCTGTTCTATCGCGCTCTATTTTTGTGTTGCCGTTATCTAACAGAAGCGCTGAATTGCGAAATAAGCGGCCGTCTACAAGCTCATAACCGTGTGCATTTATCAGAGCTTCCCACGAAGCTTTAAAGCCAATATGGCGCGAATTTGCGTAAAGGCCTGCTTGCTCACCTTCTTCGGTAATTTGTTTAAATTCTTCGTACTGCGGATGGTCGGGCAAAACCATGGTTTCTTTGCGATGAAGAATCGGGGGGTTATCGTAGTTAGAATAGTCGGTAACTTTATGAGATAGCTTTTGAAGGTCTACCGTTACGCTTTGTTTTAATGCGGGGTAAGATTCTTCTCCGAACGTAGGGTAATGCAGCAAACTTAATGAAAACTGCTTTCTAGATAGCTTTATTAAATTCCACTGTTCCCGTGGGATCTTTAGGGCTTTACCAATAGCTAAAACTACATTGCGTAGCTTGTCCGGTAGTTGCGGTAATGTGCTGTCATGAATGTAAATAGCATCAGGAAGCTTTTTTCCCACATCTAATTTATCTACCAAAGATTTAAATAAAGCTGCATCCATTATAAACCCTCTGCCAATACTACTGCTTGCTCACCAAATGCTTTTTTACCTGGATAACGCCTACCATTTTCGCTTTCGCACATAATCTGCAAGTGCTTGAGCGGCTCAGTTAAATGAATACTGACATGAAGTGGCCTGTTATTACCATAGTAGTAGATACGATCATAATTGAGCTTTTGAGTAATAATGCGCACGATATCTGATGTTGGAACACTCTCTACGAAAAAATCACAAGCAGCACCGCCTCTGCTACATATCTGCTTACCAACACTATTTTTCTCATAGGCAGAATGTTGATCTATAGAAGGTGACGTGCCCCTAGGAGAATGTTTCTGGATATAGTTTTTTAATTCATGTGATGTAAAACCATAGGTTATTCTCGGCGCACTAAACGCTTGTTCAATTGGTAGCAATATTGTACTAACTAGTTGCTCCAAAGCTATTTTGGATTTGACGTTTTGGGGCATGTTCTCAAGGGTAAAATTGTGCTTATATCTATGCCAATTGATTAGTTTTTTACCTAGGGGGTGCTTAAGCAATGTATGATCCTCAGGAAGAGCATAAAAATATACGGGTTAAAATTTTTCAAACATAATTTCTTTTTGAGAGTGTAAATCCGAGAACTTTTTAATTTTGTCATATACTCAAAAGGTTATCTTTAGATAATACGTTAAGTCTTAGCTATCTATTACAAACACCCTCACCGCCTTTCCAACTTTCCATCGAAAATCGTGAACGTGCTTGTGGCCATGCTGGCGATTTCAGCATCATGGGTAACCAGCAGTATGGTGGTGCCTTGGGTGTTAAGGGTTTTAAGGATCTCCCCGATGGCAAGGGTGTTTTTGTGATCCAAATTACCCGTTGGTTCATCGGCAATAACCAGTGTTGGGTTATTAATTAACGCTCGGGCAATAGAGACTCGCTGTTGCTGGCCGCCTGATAACTGGCTGGGGAAATGGTAAAGCCGGTGATTAATGCCTAACTGTTCGGCCAACGTTTTGGCATGTTCGGTTTTCTCTTCACTGACTTTGCCATGTAAAAGCTTTGTTGGCAGCACAATATTATCTAAAACATTCAAATGGTCGATGAGTCTAAAATCTTGAAAGACAATGCCTACGTTAGACAGCCGGGTAAGCGCCAAGCTTTTCCGTGAAAGGCCATATAAGTCGGTGTCGTTATAAGTTACCGAACCTGAGGTGGGCTGTAATAGCCCGGCGGCCACGTTAACAAACGATGATTTACCGCTTCCTGAAGGGCCGGTAATGGCAATGAAATCACCGTCTGAAATAGTGAGGTTTAGCCCGTTAAGGGGGGTCGTTTTTACCGTGTCAGAAACATAATCTAAGGTGACGTCAGAAAACGCTATCATTTATCCTCCTATATTCAGTTTTACGAGACTTTTACTGTCCATTTGTGCCGGAGAGATAAGCACCACGGTTAATGGGCCAAGGGTATCCGTGGCTAAAACTAAGGCGTCTTGCTTTGCTTCAATCACCTTAAATTCGGTTAATTGCGCGGTGGCAGTGTGGTCATCAGCCAGTACATAGAGTTTAATAAAGTCCCCACCGTCAAACCATGATAGCCGGGGCACTTCTACTGCATTGATCAGTTTATTTGAGCGGATTTTAGCCGTCCATTCACTGCCAATGAGGGAGTCTACGTTATTCGACGCTGCCAGTTGTGCGCGAGCGACAAAATGGCCGTTTACGCTTATTTTATTCACCGTTGAAATGCGAAGATTAATCGATTTTTCCGTTTGAGGGTTATAAAAGCGCACTCGGTTCCCTACATCTATGGCGTTAAAATAAAATTCGGGAATGCTGATAGAAAAGCTTAAATTTTGCGGGTCGCTAATGTCGAATAAAAACTGGCCATTGGTTACGCTGTCCCCTACATTGACATTCACTTCTGAAACAATGCCGGTTAACGGCGATACTATTTTTAGTGCTTCGACTTTTCTTTTTACTATATCAAGGGCCCGTTTTTTTAAAGAAAGCTTCTTATTAAAGTTGTCTATTTGGTTTTCGTAGATCTCTGATTTCACCTTTTTAAGGTTAGTCAATGATGCCAATTGTGCGGTTAACCGTTTGACTAAAAACTCAGACTTCGTAAAGGTCAATTTTGAGTAAGAGCCGGTATCGATGAGCTCGATATACGCCCGATGATTAAGCTCGGCTTCCTCAAGCTCAAGTTGTGCTATGCCTATTTTGCCGTCTAAATCGATGATATCTTCATGTAATTCTGACTTTCGGATCTCCGAATTAACTTGCTCTGTTTCATATTCGTATAAGGCGGTGTCATAATCATCCACTAAAGCGCTGTTGACGATTTCCACCGCAATTTGTCCTTCCTCGATGGCAGAACCGCTGTTAACCGCTACGGTTTTAACAATGCCCGACGAGGAGGCCGCCACACTTCTGTAAGACGCAGATTCAAGCACCGCTGAAGCAACCACTACACTATTCGATGGCTTCGTTTGCAGCGATAAAACTTTGCTTTTAGGTACGTCTATGCGATCTGTCTTTAAGAAAAAGAAAGCCAAAACAACCACAACAAAAACCGCGATTAAAATGCGTGTTCTTAGTTTAGAGCGCGGCGCTATTACTACATCCATGGTTTAAAAATACCCTTATTTTACGTAAGAACATAAACAGAATAAAAATGAGAATGACAGAGACGACCGGGATAAATACAAAACAATAGACTTTAAAAGACGGCCATAAATTTAATCGGTATACAATAAATATCGATGCGCCAAAACAGGCAATGGTAGTCCAGGCTACCCGCCCCACTAAGTACCACAAGGTTTGGCTCTCAGAGGCACCAATGCTTAGCAGTGTATTTAAATTCGATTTATAAAAGTGTAATGTCGATTCCGCCGCCGCATAGCAGCCGAACACCGCAAGAAAAATAAGAAACCCAGACAGCAAGAAAAGGAAGAATAAATAGAAGAGTTGGTTAATAATTTCTTTATTTTTAAAGTCAGTATAATCGATGATTTTGGCTATTTTTAGTTCGGGTGGTAGAACGGATTTAATCTTTTCCACCACAAGGCTCAAATTGTTGGCGGTGGTATTGATGGCAATAAACTCTAACTGGGAAATGGACTTAAGCTTCTGGTAAGCCACCAAGTCAGTGTCATCTAGCAGGCCCGCATAGGGAAACTCAGCTTCAATGGCATTAATGTGCATGAGATATTTTTGTCGATTTGTGGTGCCTTTGTCTTCATCGAGGGTAAGGTATTCCATGTAGAGCTTTTGCGTTGTCGACTGGTTTATAAGCCGCTGTAATTGGGGTGAAGCATTGACATCAAAGCGCTCGTCGCTGTTTTTTACCACCTTGTCATAGTTGTCACTATTGGTGAGTATTTTGAAATAATCGCCATATATGGCGTTCATTCTTACGTCTATTTTCTTTCCATCTAAAATAAAAGGCGAAAGGAGATCCCTTGTCAGGTAGGGAAACATGGTAGACATGGAATAATCTTCAATAGCCTGGTTTTCCACCAATTTATCCAAGGCGCTAGTAATCGGTGCGACGCTCTTAGAAACTACGATATTGCCGGTGTTGTCAAAATTGAAGCTGTTGTTGTTTAAATCGAGAATGGCAATATTTTCTATATTCTCGTTAAAAATCCTATCTTTGAGAAAATCAAACTCACGTAAAGCGCTATATGTACTTAAAAGCAATAAGGTTACGATACTCACAGACAAGGTGACGTAGATGCCAAATTTAAGCTCATTGATAATTTTTACCGTAACACGGTGTTGTGTCACTGATGATGTAAAGAAGACGGCGCTAAATAAAGAAACGGCGGCAATAACGATAAGAATAAAAGGAATAATGAAAAAGAGTTGCTTATAAAGGTAAGGATAAACACCTGTGCCAAAAAGATTGATTGAAAATCTATAGCTTAAAAAGCTTAGGCCAAGATAGAATAGTAGCCCTACTAAAATGCTATATTTAACGAGTTTTGAGGTCGCAAATAGGAATGCGGTTGCGATAAACTGCGTCAGGGTTTTGTTTGTCCATCCTAATTTAGCGATTATGCCTATGTCTCTTCTAAAGGACGTATAAACGATGTATGAGAAGATCAAGCACTCCAAAATCAATAAGCCGTAAAAAAAACGTTGAATACTTTTGTCAAACAGACTGACATTTCTATCGAATTTATATTCTAACGAAGAATAGTAGATGCCATCAGTTACCACGACGTCTTCTGTCGGTATAAATTGTCCTATTTTCTCTATTAACTTATCCTGATTAACGGACAGATCTGGCTTTGCTTTTACAATAATCGATAGGGATTCAACTTCTGACTCTTCAACGATTGCAGAATAATCACTAATGATTATCGCTTCTGGGAGGCTATCGTCACTGTCATTTCCAAATGAACCATTGAAGTAATATTTTTTTTCGGCGATGGTAATAACCTGGTTTTTATCCACTTCTTTGGCTAATTTCCGGTGGATATCTTTTCTAAAATAGATGCACTTGGATGTTTTACAAGGATTGATATTTTGTTTGAACGAGGCTTCATTAGAAAAGTACAAGGCATTGAGTACGTGCTGGCGGCTTATGGTAAAGCTAATAAGGCTTTTTTTCGCTAAAATGATGCTGTCTTGTTCTCTTTCTAAGGTAGAGATTAAAGACAGAAGCTTGCTTTTTTCTATGGCACTTCCATTAAATATAATGCTATGTAAGCTCTCTTTTTCACTAAACAGCGAATTATCGTTTGAATCAATATTATGGCTGATAAATAGGGCACAAATATTGGTGGTGATGAGGAAGATGATCACCCTAAATTGAAGTGCGTTTTTACGATAGATGTTTTGTAAAAAGTGATGGAAAATCACAATTTTTACCCAGTGATTATAAACTGAAATACCGCCGCTTCATGGCTAAATTGGGTACGACGGATTTTCTCATCTATGGTTTTACATGGCGGGCAGGGCATAGCGTTGCTATCCAAGCTGATATAATACAGTTCGTATTTTGTGTCTCTTTCATCCTCTAGGTTAAGCAGCGCTTTTAACTTGGTGGTATTTTCTAACCTCTGGCTATGCTGGCTTAAGCATTCATCTTGAGTTAAGACGACGTTGCTATTCAGTTTGTTTTCAATGATAGAGCCCACGCCGTCGTAGACAATACAGGGGGCACTTGTATCAACAATAATGAGCCGGGGAACCTTAAAGTCAAAACCGAGATCCGTAATATCATTCACGGTTAAGTGAGTTTTGAAAGTAGCACTGGTGCATAGAGGTGCAAAAAAAGACGCGAGTAAAAAAATTATAAAACGTTTCATAAATTTCCCTGAAAAAACGTAGAGCGTAAAAGTCTGACTAACGCTCATTTTATTTTTATAATTAAGGTAAATTGACTACTTCACACTCAAGCCAATTACCGCAAATCCTCGATGGTCCACTATCGGTATCAGTAACTTGGCATTTATAAACTTCCTTACACCATAAGGTCATACCTGCACTAGCAATCCCAGGCATTAGAATTAAAGCGATAGCAATTATCAACTTTCTTTCTTAGCAAGTTATACATGTATTAGGCCCCTTTAATATTTAGTAAAGTATGCGGTGTACTTTAAAAGAGACTTTTGAATACTTAGCTGCGGGTAGATGGAAGATGCTTACAAACTATCCGTAGCGGGGTAACATCTCAATTCCCTTTGAGTAAGTACATAATTTAAACTAATGGATTTTTTTATTGGTTTCAAATGCTAATTGCATTTTTTACCTGCACACCTGCACACCTATAAATCTAAAAAAGTACTTAAAAACAATTGGTTAAATTTTATTGCTCATGATTTTTTCGTGTTAACACTGGTGGATTCTCGGGTGATCACCTTGCAATCAAACACCTTGTTCGTTTTCTCTACCGCGCGGTTTAAAACCCGATTAATCAATAACTCGGTACTGCGGGCCGCCAGCTCTTTTATGGGTTGCTGCACCGTGGTAAGGGGTGGCCATAATTGGCGGGATATGCGCGAATCGTCAAACCCTGCGATGGAAAGTTCGTCCGGCAATACCAACCCTTTTTGGCGGGCTACCTTCATGGTGGCTGCGGCCATATTATCGTTGCTGGCAAAGATGGCCGAAGGCGGTACCGCTTGATTTAATAATTCTCGGGCACAGATTTCACCTGACTCAAAGCTAAAATCGCCTTGTTTAATTAGGTTGTCATCCAGGGGAATATTGGCGGCGGACAGCGCATCTTTATACCCTTTTAGCCGTTCAATGGCACCGTTATGCTCTGGGTGGCCGGTGATAAAGCCAATGGCTTCATGGCCCAGGGCAATAAGGTGCTCGGTCATGGCTTTGGCTGCGGCTCTGTCATTGCTGTAAACGTACGGCGAGATATCGCTTTTATCGATGGGAGAAATACGAACAAACTGTATATTTCGTTCTTTTAACACCTGCAATAAACCAACATGATCAGTTAATGGCGGGCTAATAATTAAACCGTCAATTCGGGTGCGTTCCAACCAGTCATCGATATCGTCGGTCAGGGTTTCACTGGCGATATCATAAGGTTGAATAAGAATATTAAAGCCTTCCGATTCGCACACCGAAATAATACCAATTTGCAGGTCCAGCACGTAAACCGGGCTGCGGCTATCGTAAAGGAGTGCAATCACGTAAGCGCGGCTATTTCGCAGGCTTCTGGCGTAGGAATTCGGGTGATAATTTAGCGTTTCGATGGCGGCCAACACGGCGGCGCGCGTTTTCTCCCGAACTGACGATTCCTTATTGATCACTCTCGATACTGTTTTCGGCGACACCTTGGCTTTTTCTGCGACGTCGTAAAGAGTAGCCTTTTTCATTGATATACGTAACTCGCTCTGCTCTAAGCAATTCCACAAAGAAAGATCATTATTAAGCATCTTATTCGCAAACGCCATTTTTTATGAAATTGCTGGTTAACATTAGGTTGCTACTTGTAACCCACATGTTAAAAATATTATTGACATCGATGTCATTTGTTATTAATCTTCGCGCTAAATTACATCTTAGCAATATCCAAGGTGGATTGCTGACGGTGAGATTCTCTTTATTTTGGGGTTACCGAAGTGGTAAAAAAAATCGATTTCACGGCCGCGCAGGCTTGTAAAAGCTTCATTCGTTTGGCGCTGTTCTCTTCATTCTCTATGGGGTTGGCGGCCTGTGTCGCAAACACGCCTGCCTCTGACTCATCAACCTTTACCCAGCCTAAGTTAGGGTCAGCCAACGGTTTGCCTTACTTACAGCGTGATGGACTTCAGTTTAAAGATCTTAACAAAGACGGCACTTTAAACCCTTACGAAGACTGGCGTTTAAGTGCTGCTGAGCGTGCCCAGGATTTGGTTTCTCGAATGACCCTAGCGGAAAAAGCCGGGGCTTTATTGCATGGCAGTATGTCCACCTTTGGTGCTAAAAACTATGACATGACATGGGGCCATCATCTTATTTTAGAAAATAACATTGGTAGCGTTATTACCCGGTTATCCTTAAGTGCAGATCGAATGGCTCAGGGCAGTAACGATTTACAAGCCATGGCAGAGCAGCGCCGATTAGGGATCCCGTTGGTGATCAGTACCGATCCCCGCAATCACTTTAACTATTTGGCCGGGGCCAGCGTGAATGCGGCCGGTTTTAGTAAGTGGCCAGAAGCCTTAGGCTTAGCGGCAATAGGCGATGATGAATTGGTGCGTCAGTTTGGCGATATCGCACGCCAGGAATATCGTGCGGTGGGTATTCAGCAAGCCTTATCGCCCATGGCAGACCTTTCCACCGAGCCCCGTTGGCCCAGAATTGTGGGTACCTTTGGTGAAGACGCCGATCTTACCAAAAAGCTTGTTAAGGCATACATCGAAGGCTTTCAACATGGTGCTGATGGTTTACATCCAGACAGTGTGGCTGCTGTGGTCAAGCACTGGGTAGGCTATGGCGCCGCAAAAGACGGGCTGGACAGCCACAACTACTACGGCCGTTTTGCTACCTTTCCTAACAACAACTTTGCCTATCATCTCAAACCCTTTGAAGGGGCCTTTGCTGCCAAGGTAAGTGGTGTGATGCCTACTTATTCCATTTTACAGAATTTGGTTTATCAGGGGCATCCTATCGAGCAAGTGGGAGCAGGGTATAGCCGCTATTTATTAACCGATTTATTACGTGGCGAGTACCAGTACGATGGCGTTATTCTTTCTGATTGGGCCATCACCTTAGATTGCAACGACGCCTGTAAGTATGGCGAAGCCAATGGTCAAAGACAGGAAATTAAAGATTTATCCACAGCCTGGGGGGTCACCGAGCTATCACCGCAACAACGTTATGCCAAGGCATTATATGCGGGTATTGATCAGTTTGGTGGTGTAGAAGAACCGCAACCTTTAATGAATGCGGTCAAATCAGGGTTAGTGTCTGAAGCGCGTATCGATGAGTCTGTCTACCGCGTCATGCTGCAAAAGTTTGAGTTGGGTTTATTTGAAAATCCCTTTGTTGATGTTGAACGTGCAGCAGAGATTGTGGGGAATGAAGACTTCACTAAACAGGCTGAAGCCGCGCAAGCCAAAGCACTTGTGCTGCTGGAAAACAAACAGCAGCTTTTGCCATTATCCACGGCGGATAAAAAAGTCTATCTTTATGGCATTGATGCTGATATTGCTAGAACGCTTGGCTTTACTGTAGTGGATAATGTTGAAGAGGCGGATCTGGCCATTCTGCGATTAACGGCGCCTTTTGAACAGCCGCATAAAAACTATGTGTTTGGCCGTCGTCACCATGAAGGGAATCTTGCGTTCCTGCCGGGTAATCCAGACTACGACGCTGTGATAAAAGCCAGTAAACAGGTCCCTACCATTGCGACGGTTTTCTTAGAGCGGCCAGCAATCATGACGGCCATACAAGATAACGTTGATGCACTTATTGGTAACTTTGGTGTGTCAGACAAAGTCTTGCTTTCCGTTATTTTGGGGCAAGCCAAGCCTGAAGGCACCTTGCCCATTGAACTTCCCTCATCCATGGCAGCCGTGGTTGCACAAAAAGAAGACTCGCCCTTTGACAGTGAAGCCCCTTTATATCCCTTTGGTTATGGACTTTCTTATGATGAATAATATGAAAAAACGTTTCGCCAAGTGCACCACAGTAAAACCCTTGCAGGTGCTGTTTTTGGCAACCGCTGCGCTACTGTCAGGTTGTGATAAGTCTGCTGATACAGAACAAACTGGTGCAACCGACAGTGCCACTCATAAGCAGCCAAACATTATTGTCCTGTTTACTGACGATATGGGATATGGCGATCTGAGTAGCTATGGCAGTGCAACAAATGACACGCCAGAGCTTGATGAAATGGCACGGGAAGGGCAGCGCTGGACAGATTTTTATGTTGCCGCACCGATTTGTTCCCCTAGTCGTGGTGCCTTAATGACCGGTAATTACCCAGAGCGTTCGGGGTTGTACGGTAAAACCAAAGGCGTGTTGTTTCCTGGCGAGCCAGGGCGTATTCCCGATGCCACAGTGACAATGCCGGAAGCGCTGAAATCAGCAGGGTACGATACGGTGATGTTTGGTAAATGGCATCTAGGCGATCTTCCTGATGCCCTGCCAACGCGTCATGGTTTTGATGAATGGTTAGGCGTGCCCTATTCAAACGATATGGACTGGGCCGTGGGCCCCACCAGCCCCGAAATCTTTGCCCATGGCGCCAAAGGCGACAAAGCATTTGTTCGCCAGGCCATTGCAGATCGTAAAACTTACACCTTACATCCGAAAAATGAATACTGGGATATTCCCCTTATTAAAAGCTCAGTAGTTGCTGATGGTTATGAAGATAAGATCGTAGAGCGTCCGCCTAATCAAAGCCTGTTAACCAAGCGCTATACCGAAGAATCCATTAATTATATTGAGCAGCATGCGCACGGGGAAAAGCCCTTCTTTTTGTATCTTGCTTACAGCATGCCCCATGCCCCTATTTTTGCCAGTGAAGCGTTTCAAGGCAAAAGCGCAGGTGGCCGCTACGGCGATGTGGTAGAAGAGATTGACTGGAGTGTTGGTCAAATCCGCAAAGCCTTAGAAGCCCAAGGTATTGCCGAAGATACCCTGCTGGTCTTTAGCAGCGACAACGGCCCATGGACGTTAATGGATCAGCATTCAGGCTCCTCAGGCCCATTGAAAGGGGGGAAAGGAACCACCTTTGAAGGCGGCTTACGGGTGCCAGGCATTTTTTGGTGGCCAGGACATATTGAGCCTAAGGTGGTGCACGGTATGGGATCTGTGATGGATTTATATGCCACGGCCTTATCCCTTGCTGGCGCCGAACCGGCTGCCTCGGTGGTGGACTCTATCGATTTAAGTCCCACCCTTTTACAGGGTGAAGACAGCCCGCGAACCCGTCAGGCTTTCTACCGCTCTGGTGAACTGTACGCCTTTCGAAAAGGGCCTTACAAAATTCATCTCATTACACAAGGCTCTTATGGCATGCCGCCCGCACGTACCGAGCATAAACGCCCTCTGCTGTACCACCTGGGTGAAGATCCCAAAGAACAGTTTAACCTTGCCGAAGAAAGACCTGAGGTATTGGCCGATATGTTAAAGGCCGTTGAGTTGCATCGTTCAGGTATGCAAATCGCAGAATCTATTTTTGAGATTGGTCGCTAATTGCCCAAATGCCTACCACTTTGAGGATACACCTATGGAATTAACAGGTACGACCCACGCAGCCACTACGCAAAATAATGGTTCGCAGAATCATCTTTTTGCACTGAGTGCACTCACCAGTTTGTTTTTCATATGGGGCTTTATTACCTGTATGAACGATATCCTGATCCCGCACCTGAAAAACGTATTTGCACTTAGCTATACCCAAGCCATGTTAATACAGTTTTGTTTCTTTGGGGCTTATTTTTTGGTGTCGATCCCTGCGGGGATCCTCGTTAAGCGTATCGGCTATAAGCACGGCATTGTCAGCGGCCTAGTGGTAGCGGCCATTGGATGTTTGCTGTTTTATCCTGCCGCCGATACCCACCTTTATTCTCTGTTTTTAGCCGCTTTATTTGTGCTGGCATCGGGTATTACTATTTTGCAGGTGTCTGCCAATCCTTATGTGAACATACTGGGGCCTTCTGAAACCGCCGCCAGTAGGTTAACCCTCACCCAGGCTTTTAATTCGCTGGGCACCACCGTTGCGCCCTTTTTTGGTGCCGCGTTAATTTTATCGGTAGCTGCGGCGGGCTCTGCCGAAATGAGTCAGGCAGAACTTGTGGCTTTCAAAGCTGAGGAAGCCTCGGCGGTACAAATTCCTTACCTTATTATTGCTGCCACCTTATTCGTTTTGGCCGCCGTTTTTGCATTGTTAAAGCTGCCAACCATTGCGTCGACGCCGGACCCTAAGGTAACGGCAAACGCCCATCAGTCATCAATTTTCAGTTATCGTCATTTGGTACTGGGAGCTGTAGGCATTTTTCTCTACGTGGGCGCAGAGGTTTCTATTGGTAGTTTTCTGGTGAGCTTTTTAGGGCAAGAAAACATTGCGGGCATGAGTGAAGCCCAGGCCGCTAATTATATTGCCTACTACTGGGCGGGTGCCATGGTGGGGCGCTTCATTGGTGCGGCGGTGATGCAAAAACTTTCTGGTGGTGTCGTACTGGCGTTTAACGCCTCCGTAGCCGCAGTTTTACTGCTTATTGTGATCATGGGGCAGGGCGCATTGGCCATGTGGGCCATTCTGCTTATTGGTCTTTTCAATTCCATCATGTTCCCCGTTATTTTCAGCCTGGCGCTCAATCAGCTTGGTGAGCGCACCAGTGAAGGCTCAGGAATTCTGTGTTTAGCCATCGTGGGCGGTGCCATCGTGCCTTTATTACAGGGCGTTCTGGCCGACCATCTGGGCTTACAACTGGCCTTCGTTTTACCTTTCTTCTGTTATCTGTTCATTGTTTTTTATGGTGTTAAAGGCTCAAAACCAGCTTCTTCAATGGTGACAAAAAAAGGCTGAGTTTTGGAAATGAGATGACATCGATATCACCTTGCCACTAGTGGCGGCAAGGGCGGGATGTCAGGAAACGTTTTTTGGGGAAGGTGGAAAGTGCAGTGTGAATTCTACCTTGCCGTTTTGTACAGCTGAGTATTTGGCTCAGCACAATACACTCATGTGTTCAGAACATACTTGGCTAACTTTATCAAAAAGTTACTAACGCAACCTCGGTGCGACTGATGTTCGGTTCACGCTCTTAATATTAGAAAGATTAGAGGACACAAAGCATGTTGGTAACTAAAAGACGTAAAAGCTATTTGGCTGTTGTCTCTGCATTGGGCATGGTCAGTGGAACGTTTTCTTATTCTGCATTTGCGCAAGAAAAAACCTTGGATGAAGATGGTTTTGAACAAATCATCGTCACGGCTAGCCGTACCACATCGGTTGCATCGAAAACCCCCGTCGCTTTGGCGTCGGTAGGGGCTGAAGATTTGCGTAATGCCGGCGTCACAAACCCAACTACCCTAGGGGATGTAACGCCTAACCTGTCTATTGATAGAAACAATGGTTTGCAAATTACCATCCGTGGTGTAAGCAGTTCTGATAACACGGAAAAAGGTGATCCGTCGGCGGCCTTTTTACTTGATGGCGTGTATATTGCCCGCCCCCAAGCCCAGGAGGTTTCGTTTTTTGATGTTTCTCGTGTTGAAGTGTTACGGGGGCCCCAGGGAACCTTGTATGGCAGGAACACCACTGCAGGGGTGGTGAATATTATTACCAACAAACCCATCTTTGATTATGAAAGCTCCATTGATATGGCGTATGGCAGCTACAATGCCCTGCAAGGCACTGCCATGGTGAATCTGCCTGTGAACGACGATTTTGCATTGCGATTTGCCGCCAATATCGACCGTCGTGACAACTACCTGGAAACCGATGGTGTAGATGCAGATGTCGACACATATAAAGACAACCGTTCGTTACGGGCGACAGGTTTATATAATATTTCTGACGATGTGGAAGTACTGGTACGTCTGGATTACAGCGATATGTTAGGCAATCCCAATGAGTCTGCCTTGCTAACAAACTTCTACGATATGCCTGATGAGACGGGCATAGACCCAACCTACATAGATAATAGCTCAAAAGCGTTACGCCAGTTTGGTTATGATACCATCGGCAAACAAGATCGTGACAACAGTACCTGGGGGGTGGAAGGGGATGTTAACTGGTATATCACACCGGAACTGACCTTAAACTATCTTGGCTCATACCGAGAATTTACCCGTGATGAAGAAGGATCCCGTGTGGTTGGCCAATTCACTGCTGACAATTCCGTCAAGAGTGTTCGCTATACTTGGGATGGCGAGTATGAACAGCATTCCGAAGAACTCCGCTTAGCCTACGATAACGGACAACTGCAAGCGCAGGCGGGTTTATACTACTTCCGTGAAGAATCCGGCATCGCTTTTATATTATACGGTTTATTAGCCGATGAAGGTGAAGACGGCTATATCTTTGGTTTCCCACAGGATCCGACGATTTCTCAATCGGTGGCTGCTTTTGGTCAGGCTACCTATCACCTTACCGATGATCTTCGGGTAACAGCGGGTATTCGTTCTACCAAGGATGAGAAATCACGCTTTGGTGCTACGATTCGTCATACAACGTTGGATGAAGAATATGATTTTGAGAACGGAGATACTCTAAATTACGCCGACAGAGAATTCTCCAAAGTCACTTGGAAGCTAGGGTTAGATTATGATCTTGATTCTCGCACCTTGGTATACGGTAGTGTGGCAACAGGCTACAAGGCCGGAGGCTTTAATGGTGGGTGCTTGGAAGGGGTTGAAGGCTGTACATCACCCACCACCGAAGAAGCCCTGTATTATAACCCTGAAACCCTGGTGGCCTTTGAAGCCGGTTTAAAAACCCGCTTCCCTGAATACAAACTGCAGCTCAATACCAGTGCATTCCACTATGATTATGAAGACTTGCAGCTTAGTGGTGTTGTTGATGTCGACGGCGCGCCTTTAAATGTGACGACCAATGCAGCAGAAGCGGATGTTGACGGTGTTGAAATCGAGACGGTTTGGACTCCGACCGCCGATGATAAGCTAAACTTGGCCTTAACTTGGTTGGATGCCCGCTATGCGAGCTATCAAATGTCAGAGACCGCGAGTTTTGATGGCGACCCTCTGTCACGCTCACCGAAGTTTTCGCTGACTGCAGGTTATAAGCACACCTGGGAATTAAGCTCAGGGGCCACGGTGGACTTCGGCTTAAACACTAAGTGGAGTTCTGAATACTACATCTTGAACAACACCATTGAAGCTTATTTCCGTCAGCCTGGGTATACCAAAACCGATGTTACCTTGACGTATTATTCTCAGGATACCAGCTGGTATGCACAAGTGTTCGCAAAAAATCTGGAAGATAACGTAACCGTTTCATCGGTGTCCGTAGCCAGTAGCTTCCCCACCTTAACCGGTGGTACTGCAACCTTCTCTGATCCGCGTACCTTCGGTATTCGGGCCGGTTATCGTTACTAAACGGGTTTTATGACTTGCTTGGTGGGTGTTTTTTGTTTCCCTTCATGCCCACTAAGTAAGTCATTACTTACATGTTATTAGTTCACTGATATTGCTCCGGTCAATGTAATGTCGATCTTCAGTATCAGAATAGACGAATTCCCCTGCCCACGATCTATTCTTGTTCGCCACCCGTGTCAAACTAATGATGGTGTTCATAACAATGCTCATGGCTTTGCTAATGGAGCTATCTACATGGGTATTAATGGTCACTTCACGCTTGAGTTCATCGTCAATCAGGGGAATCAACTTTACCAATCCTTTTTCCGCCAAATGATAGGACGCTGAAGAAGGCGCAATCATAATGCCTCTACCTTGGACTACCACGCGCAAAGCCGTAGATAACTGGCCAAATCCCGCCAGTAATTTTAGCTTCTTCTCTTTTTTAACTTCCATGTTTTTTAAGGTATCGAGCAAGGTATCTTTGTGACCGGGTGCCAGCATGGCTAAATGACAAATAGCATCAAAGGACAGCGCATCTACCGACAGCAGATCTTTGTAAGTAACGGCATCTCGGGTTCCGACGATAACGAAGAGATCTTCGCGAATGAGTGGCTTACGTATAATATTGGCAGTAGGCACTTCTTCTTTGTAGCTTAGGGCGATATCGATCTCTTTGTCTGCCAATGCTTTATTTAAGCACTTGGAGGGTAAGGTGGTGATCTGTACCTTAATATCCGGAAAGATTTTTGAGATTTCATTTACAAGGGGAATGGCAAGAATATTGTCAATGGATTGGGTAAGCCCTAAAGATACGGTACCACTGGGGTATTTCGCCATATCGGTAATGGCGTTTTTGGCAAAGATCATACGATTAAGCAGCTCGGTGGCGTGGGAATAAAACACCCGCCCGCTTTCTGTTAAATGTACCCCTTTATAATTGCGCTCAAACAGGGTGTTTTTTAGTTCAAATTCCAAATTGGCTAGTTGCTGGCTGATGCTTGGTTGAGCCACGTCCAGCTCCCTTGCCGCAGCGGTAATACTTCCATGTTTTGCCGTTGATACAAAGTATTGAAGTTGTTTGAAATTCATCAGTCACTTTCCTTTCTACCTGGTAGTTCACGAGTTCCATGAAGCAGCCATTTCATCGGGTTAGGCGTTTCGGCAATGTGCCGGTACTGCTGGCAAAGTCCTGAGTGTTAATGTTTCAAAAAATACTTAATTCCACGGATAATGCGCTGGTAACGTTATGCCACGTTTTTCCAGTCGCTTGGCGATATCTCTGCGCAATTTTACTAAATCGTCTGGGGGTTGCTTGCGAAGCTTAGCAACTTGTTCCGCGGTGAATCTATACGTTGAATTAGGGACGCTTTGTGACCCAAATGACGTAATGACATAGTTCATGATATCTGCCGCATCTTGATCACTGATACCGGCGCTCATAACGCCGCCCACATTAACCATGTACCAGGCACCTTCATCGTCATATAAAAAGGCGCCAATGTTAGGGGGCATTTGTGGCACATCGGCTTTAATTTCGCCCATACCATCTAAGCCATGGCAACCACCACAGAAAAGAGCGTATTTGTTTGCTACCGGGGCATTATCTGAAATGCCGTGAATAGAGGACAAATTGCTATTAGCGACGGCAGACGTATAGATGAAAGAAACAGCCGTGGCTACGGCCAGGCAAAATACACGGGGTTTCAGAATAACCATTCTTTACTCCAAAAAAAGCCGGCCGCAGCCGGCAATAACGGAAATTTATGCTGTGCCTACAATGGCAGCAACGGTACAGTGATAAGCGTTTTTGTTATTCGCCATACACCAGTTAATGCCATTGTGAAGGCCCAAACGATATCCAGGACGTTCACGTTCGTGGTTACTACAGCGGCAACCGTTACAGGACATCTTGCCGCAACAGTCGTTATAACTGATGAGGTAGGATTTTTCGTCTACGGGGTTTTCACAGGTACCAATCCAGGACACTTTGGAAATGTCACTGCCTGGAGGGCATTCGGTGACTGAGCCGCCGCAACAAGTACAAAGGGTGCCCGACAGTGCACAATAGCGCCAGTATTCACACTGTTGGTCTTCGGCATCAAAGGCATTGTCACCTTTTTGCTTAAATTCTGCTGCAGAGGCCTCGCCAAGGCGGTCGTAGGGCAGCATGGGCACAACGGCCATGCCCACCATGGCTTGGCCAGCTTTGGCTAGAAAGCTACGACGCCCGGAATTAGTGGCCTGACGGCGGACTGATTTCTCCGTCATGCTATCTAATCTGTCTCGAAGTTTAGATAAAATATTGGTCATTGATTTCTCCTTGGGTATTATGCGTGAGCAGAATTTTCGGCCTGCTCAATGTAGGTCTGCACAGAGGCAATACCCATTTCTTTTGCGTTAAACAAACTTTCAATTTGTTCTCTGTTATTCACCAGCCCTTTTGCCAGTACGTTGCCGTTTTCACCAATTAACAGGGCGAAGGGTAAACGGCTTACACGAAATGCCATGCCAAGTTCAGTTGACAGTAAGTAAGGGAAAGCAGAGAGTTTGTGAGATTCAATAAACCGGGCATGTTCATCGGCCTTGCCGTCACTGGCTAATACCACTTTTAACCATGAACGCTCGTCATTTTGAATTTTGCTGAGCAAAGGGATCAGCTTTTTACATACCGGGCAGGTGGGTGACAGGAAAAACAGCAAGGTACTGTGGGACTGGGTTCCACCCACGCTAACGGCACCTGTTCCACTTAAGGATTGGATATCGAATTGGGGAGCCGGCTGACCTACTGCCGGGCCGCTGTCGGTAACCAATGCACCAAGGGGCGCCACGCGTTCGAATAAAATACCGGTTTGGCGAGCCAGCGCCCACATTGCAACAACCAGACCTAAAACTACGACAAATAAAACACCAACAATAATGTTAATCGCTTCCATAATATTTTCCTTATTAACGTAAATCTGAAACCACAATGTGGGCTTTAATTTTCAGTAATTGTTCAAACAGCATGACCGCACCCCACAACATAATGATGCTCATTACGCAGGTGGTGGCCGGTACAAAACCGCTTAGTTGTTCGACGGGGAGAAAGGCGGCAAAACTGGCGATGCCAATATAAAGCCCATTGCGCACCAAGTGCCAAGGCGTGATCCCCTGACCGGAGCCGCCGCAACCACAATCGATGGAAACGCGTCCACGTTTTAGGTTGATGCCAATGGCCGCCGCGTAGCCGGCTAACAGGCATATGCCTAAAAGCGCGCCCGTGCTTCTAAACGACGGAATTAACACCAAAACCACCGTTGCCAGTTCAAGGCTCAGCACCATAACCGCAAGTGCAGGGGCCATTTTTTCCGGTAATAATTTGTAGTCGCGGATAATGCCCTGGGTCTCAAAGAAGTTGAAAAACTTCCCCACCGCCGCTTTGGCGAAAATCAATGCGATTAACCCCGCGCTGATAACAGAAAGTATTGCGATACCTGAGTCCATAATCATTTCCTATAGCGTAAAGGCTGAAGGACGTTCCATCTTCATGAACTTGTCCCGACGAAGGGTATAAGCGGCATTCGGATCAACGAAATAGCGCACCAGACCGTGTTTCTTGGTGCCCAAAAACAGATATTTGCCATCACCGGAGTAGTACTGCACAGAAATACCGTCGGAAATGGTGCTACGGGATACAATCTTGTTGGTCTTGTAATCGTAAACCCAGGCTTCGGTGGCCGGTTCTATGTGTGAACCGTCCCATGCCTCTTCCTGCATGAGGATGTATAAGTAGCTGGTACCTGGAATTTTGCTCATTAACTGATAACCACTGGGCTTGTAATTTCCCGGAGTTCCCTCAGGTACAATGGCTTTTTTGCTTTTTAGTAATGGGCGTTCGCCACTGATATCAATGGTGTAGAAGTTGCCGTTAAATGAGACGAAAAACAGGGTGTCCCCTTCGCGCTCAGCAAAAACAAACAGCGGGTCGCTATCTACATCAAAAATAATGTCGCTTCGAACCGTTGAGCCATACTCGCCGCTTTCTTTGAGGGTGATAGCTGACAAACGTCCATCACCACACAATGAAACAAAGCGATCCTCATCATTCATGATGGGGTAGATTCCCCAACATCCCGGTAGGGGGACTTCTGCAGCCTGCTTTTTACCGGCCACATCAAATACGGTGACGGATGTGGCGGGGGTGGCATTTTGCAAGAATAACCATTTCTGTTTAGCCGAGCCTTGCATGAAGGGGATCTGCATGCCGGTCATGGCCAGTTTATCAACAATGGGGATTTCCACCGTGGGGGTGAGGGTTTCCATGTCCCAGAAACGTACATTGTCGTGTTTTGCCCCTTCCCGTCCTTTATCGTAATAGGTGCGGGTGGTGTATAAGGTTTTGCCATCTAACGACAATACCTTCTGAGTGGCTTCAGAGATGGTGCCCTGATGGCTAAAGGTTTCTGGATCTAACACATGGGAACGCCCATACTCTGACACAATCAGATGGGGAGTGTCTGGCAGAGTTTTAATAAGACCCACTTTTTCTATTTCCAGTTCGGCAACGGCGCTATTCGCAAAAGCGATACTAGAGACTGCCGAACAAACGGTGATCAGCTTTCGTAATTTCATAATTTTCCTCATTTAATTCAAAGACCCGTTACGCAATGCGTTTGATCCTTGGCCTTTAGCCGACAGCCATTGCTGTCTGTCGGCTAGTGTTATCAAAAGTCGTATTCAACGCTGGCATAAAGTGTCCGGGGTGTCCCCATCTTGTATGAACCGCCTCCGGTTTCGCTGGTGCTGATTGCCGATAGATAATCCTTATCAAGCAGGTTGTAGAAGGCGAGTTGGAAACGCATATTCGAGAAGTTGCTTAGGTCGTCGCCTTCCCAACCAATAGATCCATTCACCAGGGTGTAGGCGTCGGTTTCTTCCGTGTTGATGGAGTTGGCGAAGCGCGATCCGGTGTATTTCACATCCATGTTGAAGAAGAAGTTGTCTCCTTTGTAGGCGGCAACAAAGCTTCCTGTAACCTTGGGTTGGTCAAAAATATATTTGCCGGCCACCGGAATAAGGACATCCGAATCGGTATCCGCATCGTAGGTGTAATAATCGTCTTCAAATTTGGAGCTGTTGTAGGAAACTGACGCCGTATATTTCCATTGGTTGTTGGGACGATATTCACCGGAAAGCTCTGCACCGTAGGTTTCCATGTCGCCCACGTTGGTGTATGCCGAACCAGAAATGGTTTGGATATTACGGGACGAGATAGACACAATCCGATCCTGATAATCAATACTGTACAATGCGATATAGCCGCTCCAGGTTTCGCCGGAAGTACGTACACCTACATCAATATTGGTCGATTGCTCAGGTGAAATGTCTGGGTTGAAGACGGTAGATACCAATGCGGCACTCGGGGCACCGGCATAGTTTTCCGCATAGTTTGCAAATACCTGGGTATCGGGCGTGACGTAATAACTCACACCAAACTGAGGCTGAAACAAATCTTCGTTTTCAACACTGAAATCCCGGTAGGTGTTTGAGTTGTAGTCAGTAAGGTTTGCAATGCCTTCAAAGTGACGATCCACCATCAGGGCTTTTGCACCCACTTCTATGCTCAGATCATCATCGAGAAAACGCATGGTATCTTTAATATAGAAGTTAGTTGTTTGCGTATCGAAGTGACGGTCGTAGCTCCAACCAATGATCTCGTTGGTGATACTGCCATCTTCTAAACTGGAGTTTTGTAAAGGCAGGTTAGGATCATAGTCGTAATCTTCATACCAACCACCAAATTCCAGGGTGTTGGTCATGGATATTTCCCACACGGCGTTAACCGTTGTACCGTAGCGCTCACCCGGACGTTGACCATTACGTTGTGCCATTATGCCGTTGGGTTCGTACTCGATATCGGTGCGTCCACCGGCAATGGCGGCATCATAAAGTGCTTGGGCGTTGGCGGGTGTGACAGAAAACCAAGCGTAACCGTGTTTTTTCTCGTAATAAGGGGTAATTTTTACGTTAAGTGTTTCACTTAGCCAGAAATCGCCCACTAGGTTGTAGAGCCAAGTCCGTCGTCCGTTGCGCCAGTACTCGTAATACATCCAGTCGATTTCAGGGTCGCCGGTCAGACCATCAATAATGGTCCACCATGACGCAGGGTTACCGTCCAGGTCGTATTCCATATAATCGTGATCGTCACGGTTATCCCAGGTCATACGAAAGGTTAGGCTGTTTTCATCCCATGATTGTTTGATTTTGGCTTCAACGTGATCGTTGGCCAATGTGGCATTGTCGATTTCAAATGTGTTTGAGCGTAAACGTGCGCCAGAAATATAGGCCGTTGGTCCACCGTCCCACAGTTCGCCGGTATCAACGCGAACAAAGCTACGCTGAAAGTTAAAGGAACCCACAGTAAAGGATGCACTGCCGCCCACTTCGTCTTCTGGATCGCTACTGAAATAGCGTATTGCACCGCCAAGGGCGTGTTGTGTTGGCTGGCTTACGTCGCCAGAACCCGGTGAAACTTCCACACCTGCTAGGTTTTCACTGAGTACGTAACGTCCAATAGAGCCACCTTCACTGTTATCCACCGATTCAAGGGGAATACCGTCAACGGTAATACCCAACTGGCCGGCGTCAAAACCGCGAATGGACATGGTATTAATGAGTTCGTACATGCCGTATGGATCGGAGGTTTGTACCGTAACACCCGGCAGATCCCGAAGAAGATTCTGTGGGGCGATACCCGGTGCTTGGGCCTCTATGTACTCATTACTTATTGCTGCTGTAGTACGTGTTGTTTTTGCGCCGATAACGGCGATCCTTTCTACATCACTGATTTCAGAAGCATCAGTGTCAGACTCTTGTGATGAAGCATGATTAGCCGCTAATGCCAGACCTATCGCGCTTACCAACTTGAGTTTCCGTTTTGTGGTTAAAAATGGTGTTTTCTCTTTCATGGCAATACCTGTTATTTCTGACGGTTGAAGGTATGCCTGCAGTGGTCAATTGCGTTTTGGTACTAATTCATTATGTCTTTGCCTGTAATTGATAAAGACAAAATGTGGTTTCTATTTGACCTCTTGGGTATTTACATCGTATTGCCAGGACAATTCGTATTTTTATTATTCCTGCAGACTGTACTGCTAACACAAACCGCAAAATGTGAAACACATTTTGTGAAGCAGTCCGCATTACTATGACGACACCAAAGAACGGTGTGAAGAAAGATTACCCTATGGTAGTGACAGCTATTTGCTATGTACGTCATTTAGCCACTATGCAGCTTTTTAAAAGCTATTGTTTAATTGGCCGTTGACGATTAAGCCTTTTTTATGAAAAGGATACGAAAGGAGTATGAAAAACGGGAAAAAGTAGCATTGATAACGGGAAGCGAGTTGGCCACCCTTACAGCTAGTGTGTGTTACCTTTTTTGCATTCGTAGTTTCATATTCATAACGGGAAATTTTATGTCACATAAAACGTATTTTATTGCCATTCTTACTTTTGGAATGTTGCAGTCTGTACATGCAGAAGACACCCTTGAGAAGGGAAAGCAGGTTTATAACCAAGCCTGTGTGATGTGTCACGCTGCGGGCATTTCTAATGCGCCAATTGCCCACAACACCGAACAGTGGCAAGAGCGAAAAGAAAGTAAGGGCATGGATACACTACTTAAAAATGCCATGTCCGGTCTTAATCAAATGCCACCTATGGGGCTATGTGCTGCGTGTTCTGAAGAAGATCTAACCAGTGCCATTGAATATATGATGTCTGAAACCCCGTAATTGCCACATTCTGGGCTTATCGCCATCAATGTTTGTATAAGCCTATGATTTTTTGGTATGGCACTTTGCAAAAAAGTGATTTGCCAGTTGGTGTCTAGTCATCTACTTTGCAGACAGTCTCTGTTCATGATTATTAAGGAGTCTGCGATGTCAGCCTCAAATGACTGTGCCGCAACAAATTTACGAATTGACTTAGCCGCCGCATACCGCTTACTCGCTTTACACGGCTGGAGCGATAATATTTTTACCCACCTTTCCGCTCGTTGTCTTGATCATTCGGATCGCTTTTTACTCAACAGTTATGGCCTGCTGCCTGAAGAAGTCTGTGCCAGTAACCTTATCGAAGTGGATGTGCAGGGGGAAAACGCCGGTGTAGATGATGCGTCGGTAAACCCAGCGGGATTCACCATACATAGTGCGATTCATATGGCCCGCACCGATGCTCATTGTGTAATGCACACCCACACTATGGCGGGCATGGCCGTGGCGGGGTTAGAGGAAGGTTTACTGATGGTAAATCAAACCAGCATGGAGTTTTTCAACCGGGTGGCCTATTACGATTATCAAGGGATCCCGTTAGCCTGCGATGAGCGGGAAGCCATTGTGGCCGCCCTTGGCGATAAGCACAGCATGATATTGCGTAATCACGGCTTGTTAACGGTAGGGCGCACCGTCGCCGAAGCTTACTATCGCATGTATTATTTGAATAAAGCCTGTGAAATTCAAATAGAGACTATGAAAACCGGCGGGAAATTATTGCTCCCTGACGATGCAATTTGTGAACATGTGGCCCAACAAGCATCTAGTCCTCGTTATATGGCGCAAAGTATCGACCTAATTTGGCAGGCGATGCGCCGAAAACTCGACCGCACCGACCCAACCTACCGCGATTAATCCGACCGGTGTGTAAACGCTATTAAAAAAAGACCCGCTAAGTGCGGGTCAAAGGAGTTCGGAAGGTGGATTGAAGCCTTCCGGTTACACATAAATGGTTTCATTCTTACTCTCGACGGTGGACTAACAGTCCTCAGTCGGTGGGGCCCACACCTCGAACGGTGAGGTTCAAGTGTAAAGACAGAGTAAAGGAATTTCTAACAATAAAAATTTATACTGTCATGCGTTTTTCTCATGGCAGGTTGGCATTATTTTTACTGCTCGGTTTATCGACTTCTTTCTCCGCACCGGTTTCGATCAAGTTTCTGAATATTGCGTATACACTTAATTAACTTGCTGTATCACGGCGAACGGCACTTTCGTAACGCAGATTACCCGTGGCACGTAAAACCGACAATGCACCGACCTGTAAATAAGGGGAGAGCTATGACAACATCAGATAAACATCCACCACACGAACGGGAAATCACCCTGCCAGAAACCGATACAACAGAAGAGGATTATGATTCTGTTGCCGGAGAAGAAGATCCAGGGGCTGCCTTAGAGGATTTTGTGGAATATGATAAAACAGCGCCGCAAAAATAAACCGTTTCAAGGCGTCAATGACTAGCTAAATGAATTGGTACTGAGCGAGGGCGTGTTATATCTTTTAAACGCGTTGTAGTGTAGCTTAAGACCCCTTAAAATATACATTAAGCTATAAGCAGACAGAAGATAAGCCGTGAAAAAATACAAGTGTACATGTGGAAATGCATTATATTTCTCAAACAGTTTGTGTTTGTCGTGTCAGCGCCCGGTGGGCTTTTTGACCGACGCGCAGGTGATATCTTCCTGTGATGTAAACAGTGACGGACATTGGATAGCCACCGTCAATGGAAAGGCTTACAAGCAATGCGCCAATTATGCCCAATTGAATGTGTGTAACTGGCTTATTCCGCTGGATGACCCTAACCACTTATGCCAATCTTGTGTCTTAACCGAAACCATTCCCGATTTATCTAAACCCGATAACCTTAAGTTGTGGTTTCGCATGGAGCAGGCCAAACGTCACCTTATCTATACCTTAAATCAGCTAAACTTGCCTATTGTAGGTAAAAATAAAGCCAGTGACGGTCTATCCTTTCGGTTTTTAGAAGACGAAGTGGAAGAGGCGTTGTATGGTCGCGAACTGACTATCAGAAACACCGTTACCACCGGTCACAGCGACGGTGTGATCACCATCAATCTTAAAGAGGCTGAAGAAACCAAGCGTTTGGAAATGCGGGAGAAAATGAACGAAAGATACCGCACATTAATTGGACACTTTCGTCATGAATCCGGCCATTATTATTGGGATATCCTAGTTAAGCATAGCCCGCATTTAGATGAGTTTAGACAGCTTTTTGGCGACGAGCGGCAAGATTATCAACAGAGTTTAGAGCGTTATTATTCCCAAGGACCCGCCCCCGATTGGCCAGAACGCTGTATCAGTGCTTATGCCAGTATGCATCCGTGGGAAGACTGGGCTGAAACTTGGGCTCATTATCTGCACATGGTCGATACGTTAGAATCGGCTAATGAATATGGCACGAGTTTGGAAAATAAAACCCTGTCTAACCCGCTCATTAGCGATTACCCACATACGGCCACGTATTGCGATGAGAGCTTTAATACTCTCATCGAAGATTGGGATAAGCTGACCAATTTGTTAAATGCCCTTAATAGTAGCATGGGGTTAGATGATGCTTATCCCTTTGTTATCAATGATAAATCAAAAGAAAAACTGTATTTCATTCACCTGTTGGTGAAAGCCGTTTAGTTTTTCTCCCATTCATAACGGGGCAGTTGGTCGAAGGCTTTGCGCACGCCTTCAGTCCATTGTTTTTGCAACGACTTATACATAGGGCTATTGAGGGTATAGGTGTTGTGATACGGCGCTTCCAATGAATCTTTTTGGTACATGGCAATTTCGATGGGGGGACCAACGGAAATATTACTTCTGATGGTGGAATCTAGCGACACCATGGCGCAGCGTGCAGCATCTTCCAGCGTGGTGGTTTTCGATATAATTCTATCGAGTATGGGCTTACCGTATTTGGTTTCACCTATTTGCAAGTAGGGGGTATCTTCCGATGCGGTAATAAAATTGCCCTGGGGATAAATATGGAAAATTTCCGCTTCTTTCCCCGCAATCTGACCACCTAATATAAAATTAGATTCTGCACTGGCATTGGATTGTTCCATGGCTCTTGCATGGCGTTGTTGTTCTTGTTGGCTTAACTTACCGATGTATTGGGCAACCTCATATAACTGCTTTCCATGACGCAAGCTGAACTCGGCATCGGGGTTTGCTAAATCTCTCTCAATAGCGTGTATGACTGCTTGTGAGGTGGCCAAGCTACCCGAAGTCATTAATACACAAACCCGTTCGCCAGGCCAGGTGTAACGACGCATTTTACTGTAGGTCGCGACATGATCGACGCCTGCATTGGTTCTGGAATCTGAGCCAAAAATCAGGCCCCGGTTTACTTTGACTGCTAAACAATATGTCACGGTGTCTCTCTTTCTTAAAAATTCAGGCAATAAAATTAGAATAAAGGGAACAGGGCGTTTTCCTGTATTCAATAACACGTAAATGTGGTTATTCCCATTGCAATTTAATCGAAAACTCGCTTATATGGTATGAATAAAACACTTTTATTACGCTAGGGATTGTAGCATGGCAATAAGATGGGGAAATTATCGGGTAGGAGCGTTTTATGATGAACTTATCCGTGTAGCAAACAAACCACGGCCCGCAGCAGAGGAAATCTGTAAGTATTTAAGAAACCTCTCTGACGAGGAACTCACCGAATACACCACCGCAGCAAATACCGCGATCCATGTCATGGGGATTACTTTTACGGTATACACCGAAGAAGAAGGTTCCATAGACCGAGCCTGGCCATTCGATATCATTCCGCGCATTATTGAAAAAAAAGAATGGCTACAAATCCAAGACGGCTTAAAGCAGCGTGTTAAAGCGCTGAATATGTTCATTGAAGATCTCTATAACGAGCAGCGTATTTTAGAAGACGGCATTGTCCCACGGGATCTTATCGAAGCTTCCACCAATTTCTTGCCTGAATGCATGGGCATTAGGCCGAAACACGGCGTCTGGGCACATATTTGCGG
This sequence comes from Alteromonas sp. 14N.309.X.WAT.G.H12, assembly GCF_036697315.1. Lineage (NCBI taxonomy): Bacteria > Pseudomonadati > Pseudomonadota > Gammaproteobacteria > Alteromonadales > Alteromonadaceae > Alteromonas > Alteromonas sp. 14N.309.X.WAT.G.H12. The sequence goes on along the minus strand of NZ_JBAHZB010000002.1, from coordinate 145,922 downwards.
TAGCGATTTGGTGCGTGATCACAACGGCACCCCCTACGTACTAGAAGATAACCTTCGCGTTCCCTCCGGCGTTTCCTACATGATGGAAAACCGCCATGTAATGAAGCGGGTTTTTCCCGATATGTTCGAGAAATACAATATCTTACCCGTGGATGATTATCCTTCTCAGTTGTATGACATGCTCAGCCAGCTTTCGCCTCGGGATATTGAGCAGCCTGAAGTGGTGGTACTGACACCGGGCATTTATAACTCGGCCTATTTTGAACATGCTTACCTGGCGCAGCAAATGGGCGCTGAGCTGGTGGTAGGTAGTGATCTGGTGGTCGACGATGACGATGTGGTGTACATGCGTACGGTTAATGGTTTATCTCGGGTAGATGTGATTTACCGTCGTATTGATGATGCCTTTCTCGATCCCGAAGTGTTCCGCGCCGACTCCATGTTAGGGGTGCCAGGTCTTATGCGAGCTTGGAAGGCGGGCAATGTCAGCCTTGCCAATGCACCGGGGGCCGGTGTTGCCGATGATAAAGTCGTGTATGCCTATGTGCCGGAGATTATTCGTTACTATTTGAATGAAGAGCCTTTGTTGCCCAATGTACCTACCTATAAATGCGTCAATAAAGAAGAGCGTGACTACGTTATTGAAAACATCGATAAAATGGTGGTGAAACCGGCGAATGAATCCGGTGGATACGGCATGTTAATCGGGCCACACTCAACCAAGGCTGAACGAGAAAAATTTGTAAGATTGATTCGCAGAGATCCACGTAATTACGTGGCTCAACCCATGTTGTTGTTGTCTACCGCGCCAACGTTAATTGGCACAAAAGCGGAGCCGCGGCACTTGGATTTACGACCGTTTATTTTAAGTGGTACAGACATTAGTGTCACCATGGGCGGACTGACCCGGGTAGCAATGAAAAAGGGATCGACGGTGGTGAATTCATCTCAGGGCGGTGGCAGCAAAGACACCTGGATTGTCGACATGGAGGAGGATTAATTATGTTATCGAGGGTTGCCAATCATATTTACTGGATGGAACGCTATTTGGAAAGAGCTGAAAACACAGCTCGTTTAATACAAGTAAACACTCACTTGCTTCTCGATCTTCCCCGTCATATCACCCTAGGCTGGGAGCCTATCATCGATATGCTGTCATTCCGTGAGGCCTTTTATGAGCATTATGAGGTGGCCGACGAAAAAAGCGTGATTAAATTTATGGTAACAGATACCGCCAACCCCGGTTCTATTATCAATTGTCTCGCCGCGGCCAGAGAAAATGCCCGTATTGTGCGAGAAATCATTCCGGCAGAGGCCTGGGAGCAAATCAATAATCTGCACCTTACAGCAAAAGCCGACGGCCAAAGCGTGCTTACCCGTCGCCATCGTTTTGCCTGCTTACATAAAATTATTATTGGTAATCAGACAATCACAGGCCTACTCGGCGGTACCATGTTGCGCGGCGAAGGCTATGCCTTTTTACGTTTAGGGCGACATATTGAACGCACAGATATGACATCGCGTATTATCGATGTGCGCTCGGCATCATTGCTACCTGATCTCTCACCGGAACAGTCGGCGTTTGAAAATATTCAATGGATGGGCGTACTTAAGTCGTTAACCGCTTACCAAATGTACCGTCAGGAAATGCGCATTCGGATTAACCGTACCGATGTGCTGAAATTTTTGTTGCAGTATAAGCAGTTTCCCCGTTCGTTAAGTCACTGCTTACAGCAAATGGGAAAATGTCTGCTTGAACTGCCAAAGTCAGAGCCTATTCAGGAGCAAGTAAAGTCGCTGACAGACAACCTGCAGCAGCTCGATACCTTCGAATTAACCCAAGACAACTTGCATGAGATGATTGATGAAGTTCAGCAGGGATTGGTGAGTATTCACCAAGCTATTAACGACGCCTACTTCTAAGGTAAAAAACTGGCACCCTAACGGTGCCAGTGATATATATTTTCCTACTATTTGTTCTTTGTTTCTTCATCCTTGCTGGGATAACGGTCAAACCACGCCAATACGTGTTTTACTTTGGCGATAAGTTGACTAGGGCGCTTAGCAATAAAATGAAAGGCTCCGGGCATTTCCACAAGTGCGGTATCAATTTTCCGAATTTTAAGGGCATTGTAGAGTTGCTTTGACTCTGACAGTGGGGTGCGCATATCGGCATCACCTACCATTACCAGTGTAGGAGTATTGATATTGCCCACCAACGAAAGCGGTGAAAACTTCCAATATTCCTGCATGTTTTCCCAAGGTTGACCGGCGTAACGGTAATTCGCATAGCCATAATAATTATCCGCGGTAAGGGTTTTGCTTATCCAGTTCATCACCGGCTTGACCACTGCGGCCGCTTCAAAACGGTTATTTTTACCAATTATCCAGGCGGTCATGATCCCGCCAGCACTGCCGCCGGTAACGTATAGCTTATCTTCAGTGGTATAACCCAGGCGGATCATTTCGTCTACACCATCCATCACATCCTGATAATCTTCACCGGGGTAATTGCGATACAGTAAGTTTGCAAATTCTTCGCCGTAGGACGTGCTGCCACGAGGATTAGGATAAAAAACGATGTAACCGGCACTGGCATAAAGCTGGATTTCAGGTGAGAAACGATCGCCATAGTTGGAAATGGGCCCGCCATGATTTTCAACAATTAAAGGGTAGGTTTTGCCCCCTTCGTAGTTTGGTGGAAACACCACCCAGCCTTGTATTTTTCGACCGTCAGCGGTGGATTTATACCAGACACTTTCAACCTTGCCTAAGGTGCGATAAGCAAGCAGATCTTCATTGAGCCCGGTGATTAATGAGGGGGCACGGCCTTTTTTCGTTATCACGGCCACATCTGATGGGCGATACGCCGTGGTATGGGTAAACGCAATTTGTCCTTTGGTGTTGACTGAAAAGCTGCCGCCACCGTAAGGACGGCTAACCGCTGTGCCGCCCATATTGTTCGCAAGGGTAGTGACACGCCCCGATAGGGTGGTTTTCGCTAGTCGTGTATTGCCTTCACTGTCATAACTAAAATAAAGCCCGCTGGGTTGCCAGGTAAGCTGACTGATGCTGCGATCAAGTTTGGTCTCGATTTCGTGTTTATTACTGCCGTCGATGTTCATAACGTATAAACGGGTGACTTGATAGGCTTGGACTTTGTCGTCAAATCCCAACCACGCGATCTGTTTTCCGTCGGGAGAAATCGCCGGCGTATGGTCTGGCCCTTTGCGTTCGGTGAGGGCTGTAATGTCGCCGCTGGCTACATCCACCTGATAGATTTCAGAATTACGAAAATCGTGTTCAAAATCGGCCTGTCTGTTGGCAGAAAACACCAAGTATTTTCCATCTGGCGTCCATTGTGGCGTACCTTTGTGATGAAAATTGCCGGAGGTAATTTGGCGAGCCGTACCACCTTCTGCTGGTATAACAAATAAATGATAAAAGCCGGTTTCCATATAACCGCGACCATCTTGTTCGTATTTAAGGCGGGTGGTTATACGAGGCGCATCGGCCCATTTCGCGCCTTTGGGTTTGGCCGGCATACTCACCATTACCGGTGGTTTTTCTGGTACCAGCATAGAAAAGGCGATGGACTTACCATCAGGCGACCAGCTTAGCCCTGAAGGTGAACGTTCCAGTTCTGTTAATCGCGCGGTTTTGCCGGTTTCTACCCAATAAACGTAAATTTCACTACCGTTTAGGCCCTTGCTGGTATAGGCCAAACGTTTCCCATCCGGTGACCATACCGCCGCACCTTCACTGGTATCTCGCTCGGTAAGTTTTGACAAATTACTGCCATCGGTTGATACCATCCACAACCTGGATTGACGGGAATCGGTCATCACATCCATATAACTGCGATTAAACACAACGGTTTTACCGTCAGGTGAGATAGCGGGGTTGGCTGCCCACTCCAATTCGAATACGTCGCTATCTTGAAAAGCGGGCTTAGTTTGTGCCGAGGCTATAGTGGATACGAGAAGCCCAAATAAGCACAGTGCGCTTATGCCGAAGCGTTTTTTCATCGCCAGTTCCTTTTTTGTGTCGTTTTTTTTGTATTTTTAAGGGTGTAAACCCTAAGAAATCCAATGTCAAAATACGTATTGGTGGTTTCTATTAATCTCTTATTTAACAGAAAACCCTTTTACCTTACACGAATACTGGCGCTTTTTGAGGATCCGTAGTTTTTCTTTTAACCGCTCACCTTGTTTAACGGTGTAACCACTACGCAGCTGAGGGCGACTTGTTGTTTTCCTTTCTGTTGTAGTGCCAAAGGGACATTGTGAGATAAAAAATTTAATGATTAACAATGTTCTAGATGTTTAGTATCGTTAACGTTAATACGAAATGGCTAAAAAATAAAAATAACACTATTTCGTTCTTGCCTGAAAAATCAATTCCATAGGCTAAGACCGTGACACGGTCACTTAGCAAAACGCACAATTACGCTGTTTATGCGGGGAACACCATGTTCAGTTTTAATAAAATACCGATAGTTCAGCGGGTAATCACCGCTATCGCTCTTTATGTTGCATTGTTTGGCAGTGCCGAGGCCGAAACCATCTTTATCAATGATGTAACTGTATTCGACAGTACCGGCAGTGCGCCCTATCAAGCCGACGTGATTGTGGAAGATGGCCGCTTTTCTCACATTGGGCCTGATCTTTTAGTTCCAGAAGGGGCCATGGTTGTGGAAGGTGATGGTGCCAGTCTGTTACCGGGGTTGATCGACGTACATGTTCACTGGACAGCCAGCCGTGCCCAGGTGTCTACCGCCTTGCTGAAGCATGGCATTACCACCGTCACCGATTTTCATTCCTCGCCAGATTCCTACGCTGCAAAACGTCAATGGCATCAACAATTAATTTCTCCTCATGTAGCCTATGCGGCGCGTATCGCCCCGCCGGGTGGCCATGGCGCAGACTGGGCTGACGAGAGGATGACGCGCTTGGTTGCTTCGCCTGAAGAGGCGCGAGCGGTGATGACGTATTTAGATAACTACCAACCGGATCTCATTAAAGTCTTTGCGGACGGTTGGCGCTACGGAAACGACAAAGAAGATAATGATATTAGCTTACATGCGCTAAAAGAAATTACCTTGCAGGCCAACAAACGGGGCTGGCCGGTGGTTACCCATACGGTTACCGTTGACGGCGGGAAACGGGCAGCGCTCGGGGGCGTTACTGCCGTAGTACATGCTATTCAAAATGAACCGGCCAGTGATGAGTTGCCCGGTTTGATGGTAGAACATAACCTGTACTATGCGCCTACATTGGCGGTATATGAGATGCGCCCGGATAAAATCGCCCGTTACAGCGAGGCGCAAATTGCCGCGGGGAAAGCAAGGCAAACCTATTCTGAGCAGAACCTGAAAACCTTTATGGCAGCAGGTGTGCATTTGGCTTTAGGTACCGACTCCGGTATTGGAAATACGCCCTTTGGTGAATCCAGCGTGCATGAGTTGGAATTAATGACCGATTTTGGTGTGCCTGACAAAGACGCCATAATTGCCGGTACACGAGGCAGTGCGTCTGTATTGGGGGTGAGTGATGATCGTGGCACCATCGAAGTGGGCAAACGGGCGGACTTCGTGCTGGTAAACGGTAAACCCTGGGAACAGGTATCCGACTATCGAAATATTGACTCTGTGTATGTTGACGGAAAGCTTGTGGTAAAAGAAGGTGAACTGGTGGGCATCCAAGGGCCAGATTTACCGCCGGCAATACCTGCAACAGCGCTAATTGATGACTTTGAACGTAGTGACGATAAAACCCAATATGGCACCTTAAGAAAGCAGGATATCGACTTTAGTTTCCCCCGAAGTCATGTGTTAATGCAAAGCAAAGCGGAAAAACCCGGCGAAAATAAGATCCTTGATGTTTCAATCGAACTGGAAAATAAGCCCAAGCCGAAAGCGGGCGTGATCTTCCCTCTTTCCGAAGGCAGTTTTTATCCGGTAGATGCAACGGCATTTAAGGGTGTGGCTTTTGACATCAATGCAAAACCGGGCACCTACATTGTCGCCCTTAACAGTTATGGCGGTAAAAGCAGTGTGACTATTGATGTGCCCGGTGGCTGGCAAACACGGGTTTTACCCTTCGATAGCTTTCGCGGCGATGCGCAATTGGATACGGGTAAATTAACGTCTGTTTCTATTAGTGTGCAAGGACAAGGAGAAGAGACTTACTGGATAGAGCTGGATAACGTAAAATTCACTCGCTAGTTAGCCGTGTCAATGCTTTAACGTAAGTACAGGTTTATGAAGACAAAAAGAGGGAGCACCGAGTGTGCTCCTTCTTTTATCTTGCCTAAGGATCAGTTACATCCTGTCGCCATTGTTCATTTTTCATCAATGTGCGGTTAACGACTTCCACAGAAAAGAAGGTTCACAGCTAACTCACTTTTAGTATGATGGTAGGTAAGTCTCCAATGCATCTAATAACACTATGTCTCATACGTCACCATTAGTACCTTGTGCAAAGGCCGCTTGGGAGCGCAATGAACATGCGCTATTTCGGTGGCTGTTAAAGAAAACCGGCGATGAAGAAGTTAGCCGGGATCTTCTGCAAGATGTCTTTGTGCGAGTGATGCAGCAACGTGACCGTTTTTGCGAGGTCAAAAATAGCCGAAGCTGGTTATTCACGGTGGCGCGAAATCTACTGATTGATTTGGTGAGAGAGCACCGCGTTGAATCGGTAGACGATGACATTGAAGATGAAGAAACCGTGTATGACGCCATTGATCTGTTGGCGCTTAGTTGTCTATCCCGGGTGCTTGAAGAATTAACGCCTCAAGAGCGGGACTTAATCACCCAGTGCGATTTACATGGCGTGCATCAAAAAGAGTATGCCGAGCAGCATGGGTTGTCTTTGTCAGCGGTGAAATCCCGCCTTCGGCGGTCCCGGGAAAAACTCAAACGCCAAATGGAAATATCCTGTCAGGTGCAACTTGATGAGGATCACCGTGTCTGTAATTTTACCGCCAGAAGCCAGCCCGTTTAATTTATTTTACATTTTTGCGCATCCTTTTGTCCTGTCGTCCGTCTTTAATAAATAGAGACAACGAATAAGGATGAAAGACGTATGTTTGCCATATTTACCCACTTCGCCAGTTGGCTGGTTTATGATGTGCTGGCGTTGTCCCCCGATACCAAATTGGCTGATGCACTGCACTTTTTCGTTGAAGACACCACCAAAATATTCGCCCTATTATTGGTGATGATCTATTTCATCGCCTTGATCCGCGCTTCTTTAGACATTGAGCGGGTGCGTGATTATCTGGCTAGAAAGAATCGTTTCTTAGGCTATTTTCTTGGCGCTTTTTTTGGTGCTATTACCCCGTTTTGTTCCTGTTCCAGTATCCCGGTTTTTTTAGGTTTCACCTCTGCGGGGATCCCCCTTGGGATCACCATGGCATTTTTGATTACCTCGCCCCTCATCAATGAAGTGGCTGTGCTTTTGCTCATTGGCCTGCTTGGCTGGGAGTTTACCCTGCTGTATATCGCCATTGGTATGAGTGTGGGAATTTTAGGCGGGTTATTTCTTGATGCTATAGGCGCTGAGCGCTGGTTACAGTCCTTTGCTGCCGATGCGCTTAAACATGGGCAGGCGACTCAGCAAAACGACGACAACGAAGACGTGGCACAAGCCCTTACCATGGCTCAGCGTCACGCCTTCGCCAAAGAAGAAACCAAGGATATTTTTGGGCGGGTATGGAAATGGGTGATTATTGGGGTAGGACTTGGCGCCGCCTTGCACGGTTTTGTCCCCGACGGCTGGATAGAAGCCCATTTGGGGGATGGCCAATGGTGGTCTGTTCCCGCTGCGGTGTTGCTGGGTATTCCCTTGTATTCCAATGCCACGGGGGTGATCCCGGTGATGGAAAGCTTACTGGTGAATGGCCTGCCTGTGGGTACGACGTTGGCATTTTGTATGAGTACCGTTGCGGCCAGTTTCCCCGAGTTCATTCTGCTTAAACAGGTTATGCAGTGGAAACTGCTGGCCATTTTGTTTGTTGTTTTGCTATTTGCGTTCACGTTAGTGGGCTGGTTTTTTAATTTTATACCGCTTTAGAGAAAGGAGAAGGTAATGAAAGTCGTTAAAGTATTAGGTTCAGGCTGTAAAAATTGTATTGCTACCGAGCAGGTGATTAAAGAGGTTGCGGAAAAAAATGGGATTGAGGTGAATATTGAGAAGGTCACCGCACCACAGGACATTATGCAATACCGCGTAATGAAAACCCCTGCGGTGGTGATTGACGAAACCTTGGTACACAAAGGCAGTGTACCTGATGCGGCCACCGTGACAACCTGGCTTACGGCATAGCCAGGTTGGGATCTTATGGCTTACCCTGGTAGGCCATTTAAACATTGTTTACCATCAGTTCGGCCAGCGCTGCGCCAGAAGAGTGACTTGGCCGTATTTATGTTCTATTTGCCCAGCTTGCTAGGCAGCGTTAATGCACCGCTAGGCGTCGACTATTTAAAAGCGACCTAGTACCGCTTTCGCCACCGCTTCAGAGCTAGCCGGATTTTGGCCGGTAATTAACTGGCCATCTTCAACTACAAATTCACTCCAGTCATCGGCTTTTTTATACTGGCCACCTAAGCGAATAAATTCATCTTCAATTAAAAATGGCACCACGTCAGTGAGACCAACCGCGGCTTCTTCGCCATTGGTAAAGCCGGTGACGTTACGGCCTTTGATTAAGGGTTCGCCATTGGCGGCTTTTACATTTTTAAGCACCCCCGGCGCGTGACACACGAAGCTAATAGGTTTGCCGGCGCGGGTAAATTCTTCAATTAACTCAATAGAGGTTGCAGACTCGGCTAAATCCCAAAGGGGGCCATGACCTCCTGGGTAGAACACTGCGTCAAAGTCGCCGGCATTCACCGTATCCAGCTTTACTGTTTCTGCCAGTGCCCGTTGGGCTTGCTCATCTTCATTAAAACGACCCGTGGCCGGGGTTTGGAAATCGTCTAATTCACTTTTCGGATCGAGTGGGGGCTGTCCTCCCAGCGGTGAGGCAAGGACGATCTCACTGCCAGCATCCAGAAATTGATAATAGGGCGCGGCAAATTCTTCCAGCCAAAAGCCAGTTTTTTCGCCGGTACCGCCGAGTTTGTCGTGTGAGGTCAGTACCATTAGTATTTTCATTGTAACACTCCTACATTTAGGGAAATAAGTCATCTACGCTTTAAAAAATGCATCCAATGCAACGAGTTTGTCTTGATAAGGTGCGCGTAAACGTTGGCTGGATTCAGCCTGTTCACTTTGCACCACCACAGGTTTGGCGTGGGAAAATTGACGGAAGCCGTATACGCCATGATAGGCGCCCATGCCTGACGGACCCACGCCGCCAAAAGGTAAATTCTCAATACTGACATGGGTCATCACATCGTTGATGACCAAAGCGCCAGAGGTGGTGCGTTTGGCAAAACTCTGCTGCTTAGATGGCGACTCGGTAAATAAATATGCGGCGAGTGGGCGAGGATGAGCATTAATATAATCGATGGCTTGCTGTTCATCTTGATAGGTCATGATGGGGAGCAGAGGGCCAAATATTTCCTCTTGCATGATGGCCATATCATCGGTTACATCAAGTATCAAATGGGGCGCTATTTTGCCGGTATGCTTGTCATAGGCGGGTTCATCGTTGCTAGCCAATTTGATGATCCTCGCGCCTTTCTTGTTGGCATCATCCAGTAGCCCCACCAAACGGGTAAAGTGACGGGCATTGATGATGGCCGTGTAATCTGGGTTGTCATGAAGGGTAGCAAAAGCGCTGGTTAAAAATTGATGTGCCTTGTCGACAAAGCTGTCCGCCTGAGATTCAGATAGCATCAAGTAATCTGGCGAAATACAAATTTGCCCGGCGTTAAAGGTTTTTACCGTTAATGTACGCGCTACCGCTTTGTCTAAATCAGCATCTTTTGCTACCACAACGGGGGATTTACCGCCCAGTTCTAGGGTTACGGGTACCAGATTTTCAGCCGCAGCACGCATCACGTGTTTACCCACCGCCGTACTGCCGGTAAAAATTAAATGATCAAACGGCAGGGCACTGAAGGCTTGTCCAACTGTGGCATCGCCAAGTACCACGGTGAGTTCTTCAGGACCAAAGTAACGACCCACGAGTTCGGCGAGCAGCTCTGAGGTTTTTGGCGTCAGCTCAGAAGGCTTTAACATGGCGGTGTTACCCGCGGCGAAAACGCTGGCCAGTGGGCCAAAGGCCAGATTGACCGGAAAATTCCAGGGACTAATCACACCCACCACACCCAGTGGTTGATACTCAACGGAGGTTTGCATGCCTTCCACAGGGGCGGGCACGATTTCAGGCTGCATCCATTGCGCTACATTATCACTTGCGTGCTGCAATAACTTGATGGTGCCAAGTAAATCAGCGGCACCACTTTGATACGCGCTGCGATGGCCAAAATCTGAATTCATGGCATTGGTAAGCGCTTGGTAGTTCTCTTTGATTAACGCAACCGAGCGAGCCAAACGATCTCGACGACACTGAGCAGAAGCAGGCCCATTGTTGGTCTGCTGTTTTTTCATGCTGGCTAGAATGCTGCGTAAATGAATTTGATTGTCACTGTTGCTCATAAGGCCTCCTTGGGGGCGCAGGGGTTACTGAGGTAACCGCATATTGGGCTTTTAAGCGGTGGGCTATCCCGTTTGTAAGCAGTGAGTTCATCTTAATTGGAATAGGTGGCACTTTAAATTCATGGTATTTTGTAGGGGGTATAAATATATTTATGGGTAAGGCATGTCACTGACACGAATGAGAACCTTTATTGAAGTGTACCGGCAACGTTCCATTAGCCGGGCAGCGAAAGCGTTGAATTTAACCCAACCGGCGGCCTCCCAACACATTGCTGGTCTTGAGATAGCGGTGGGTAAGCCCCTGTTTCAGCGCACCGTGTCTGGGGTAGAGCCTACCTCGGCGGGCCAGGAATTGGCCATTGATATTGGTGACACACTGGATTTGGCCGAAGCGGCGTTAGCCAATGCCCGCGCCCGTTCTATGGATGTGTCTGGGGTGCTGCAGATTGTCGGTCATGCCGATTTTATGGCCGAAATATTAAGTGAGCCGCTACAACCCTTATTGCAATCGGGGATCAAGGTGCGCATGCATACCGGCACCGGGGCCATGATCACCCAGATGCTTTTAGAAGGCCATTGCGATTTAGGCGTATCAGCACACCCGGTAATTGATGAAAGGCTGCGTAGTGAACGTATTTATACCAGCCGGGTGATGCCCGTGGCCTCTAAAGCGGTGGCGGAGCGTATTATGGCAGCGGACGATATGGCCACAGCCCTTGGCAAAGAGCCGTTGGTGGCCTACAACTTAGAATTAACTTTGATTGAAACCTGGCTAAAGAAAAATAAATTTGCCCTGAAAAACCTAACGCCAAGCTTGGTTAATTTGGATTTGCGCGCACAGCGAAAAATGCTGATGCAGGGGTTTGGTTGGTCGGTGATGCCCGACTTTTTGTGCCAGGAGCAGATTAAAACAGGCCACATCGTAGAGTTACCGTCTCCCATTGGCACTCATGACATTGATTATTTTTTAATTTGGTTGCCCAGCGCACTGCGTCAGGTACGGGTGGCCCATGCCCGGCAAACACTGCTAAATCTCATCCGCCAACAATAAGCCAATATTGGGTGTTAGTTCAGCCTGTTGGTTATCGTCTTATCACTCAAGGCGAGCGCCCTTGTCTGCTAAGTTCTTGAGTACACTTTGTAACACCAACTGGGTACGGTAATTCATTAAAGGTGCAGGATGGGTAACCAAATATACCGATTCCCCTGCCGGATGGGCCGAGTCTAAGGCCTGCATCAATTTACCTTGGCGAATATCGTCACTGACTTCCACAATATCGGCCAGTGCCAGGCCCATTCCTAAGCGCGCCGCTTCAATGGCCTGATACGCATAATCAAAATAGGTATGTTGGGGCGACTGATGCCCATCAAGCTGATGTTGTTCAAACCAGGTAAACCATTGGCCAAGGCTGTCGTGCAGTAAGGGGTAATGAAGTAAGTCGGCAACGGAATGTAAGGTTTTCCCTTTTAGCAGTGCTGGGTTACACACGGGCACATAGTATTCGTTATACAGTTTTTTCACGGTTTTATCCGGCTCATTGGGTCGCCCCAAGCACAGGGCAATATCCAGTTCTGCCGGCAGGTTTTTCTGGTGGGGTTCCAGTGTGCGTAGTTTAAAGGCAATTTCTGGATATTGGTGTTGCATGTCCGCCAGTATGGGGAGCAACCAGTTAAGCATAATGGTACCTGTGGTACCGATGATGATTTCGCCTTCTACCTGGGTGGGATCCAGCAAATGCAAGCCATTGTTCAACTCGCTAAAGGCCTTTTGTACCGAGGTTAATAAACGCATTCCCGGTGCGGTTAATTGCAATTTATTGTTTTTACGCTCAAACAATTGCGTATTTAGCCGGGCTTCCAGTTGCTTGATATGGCGGCTAAGGGCCGAGTGAGACACAAACATTTCCTGGGCGGCTTTGCGCATATGGCAGTGTCGGCCGGCTGCTTCAAAGGCCACCAATGCATTAAGAGGAATTTGTCGTAAATCTAAATAAGGGGTTTGCTCTGTTTTCATGCTTCACTGTTTCTGGTCTAATTATTAGACCATCTTGGTAATAAAACGATGCTTGAGTATTTGATAGGTCACCATAAACTGGTTTTATTGAAACATAAAGAGTGAATTGCAATGAGTAAATCGTTTTATCGTCGTAACCCCGCGGGTAATACTGGTCGTTTAGATCATTGGAGCATGGACTCCGAGTACGGAGAACTGCAAGAAGTGCTGATTGGTCCTATGGATCACTACAGTTGGAAAGACGGCAATGCCATGTCCCGTCGTTCAGTGCGGTTAGGTCGACAGTTTGATAAAACGGTGGCCGCCAAGCAATACCAAGAGATGGTAGATGTGTATCACCACTGCGGCGTAAAAACCCACTTTCTCGCCCCTGATGAACACCTGCCTTATCAAATTTATGCCCGGGATTCATCCGTATTAACCCCGTGGGGCCCCATTATTACCCAAATGCAAAGCCCTTGGCGTCGTGGCGAATGGGTGAGCGTGAGTAAGTTCTACGAACAGGCCAATATCCCTGTTTATGACGCTGTAACCGCCGGCTCTTTTGAAGGGGGTGATTTTATGGTGTTAGAGCCGGGTGTGATTTTATGCGGTTACACCGGTGAGCGCACTAGCGAAGCGGGCTTAAATCAGGTGAAAGGCTGGGTGGAAAAAGAAGGCTGGGAATTTAAGTCGTACCAGTTTGATCCTTATTTTCTGCATCTGGATGTGAAGTTTGCCATGCTTACAGAAAAGCTTGCTGCAGTGTGTACCCAGGCAGTGGAAGATGAACTTCTTGACTGGCTAAAAGCCCGCAATATTGAAATTATTGATATTTCCTATCGTTCGGTGCTTGAACTGGGCGTTAACGTGGTGGCGCTAGGAAAAGACAGAGTGCTTATTCCTGAGGCCAGTACTGAGCTGGTGGAAAAAGCCAAAGCCCATGGTCTTGAGGTGTTCTCGCCGGATATTTCCATGTTTACTTCTGGTGGCGGCGGCGTACATTGTATGTGTCAGCCTCTTAGTCGAGCAGATGCGTAGGAGCATACTATGGCGTTACAAATAAACGGTGAACGCCTGTGGGCGACCCTGATGGAAATGGCACAAATTGGCGGCACCGACAAAGGTGGCTGTAATCGTCAGGCCTTAACCGACAAAGACAAAGCGGGCAGAGAGTTGTTTATCTCCTGGTGCAAAGACATTGGTTGTACCTTGCGAGTTGATCAGATGGGTAATTTGTTTTTGCGTAAAGCGGGCACTGACGATTCCTTGCCGCCGGTGATCACCGGCAGCCATTTGGATACCCAGCCTACGGGCGGTAAATTCGATGGGGTATACGGTGTGTTGGCCGGATTAGAAGTGTTGCGCACCTTGCATGAAAACCAGATAAAAACACAACACCCCTTAGAAGTGGTGGTGTGGACCAACGAGGAAGGGGCACGATTTTCCCCGGCCATGATTGGTTCTGGCGTCTGGTGTGGCGAATTTAGTTTAGACTACGGACTAAGTCGCACAGATAAAGCCGGCGTGAGTATTGGCGATGAATTAGCCCGTCATGGTTACCAAGGCGAGACGCCGTGTGCCCCGTTTGAGATCAAAGCGGCCATCGAACTGCACATCGAACAAGGCCCCATTTTAGAAGCCGAACAAAAGCCCATTGGCGTGGTGAAAGGTGTTCAGGGCATGCGTTGGTATGATCTTGTGATCACAGGTCAGCCTGTTCATGCAGGGCCCACGCCCATGGAGCAGCGCCACGATCCCATGAAAGCCGTAGCAAAAATTATCACTGCCCTTTATGCCCTTGCTGACGAAACCGGCCCATTAGCCAGGGCGACCTTTGGTGATATCAATGCCAGTCCGGGTTCACGTAATACGGTGCCAGAAACCGTCACCCTTACGGTGGATTTACGTCATCCAAATCAGCAAACGCTGGATAAAATGGATGAGGCCTTTCGCCGTATTGCCAGTGATTTCAGCCGTGAGTGTGGGGTAACACACGAAATTATTGATGAGTGGAATTCTCCGGCGGTGGAGTTTGATACAACCTGTATCGACGCGGTGCGCACCTCTGCAGAACAAGCCGGGCTTGCCTATGAGGAGATGTTCTCTGGTGCAGGGCATGATTCTGTGTATGTATCTAAAGTGGCGCCGACGTCCATGATCTTTATTCCCTGTGAAAAAGGGATCAGTCATAACGAGGCCGAAAACGCCACACCCGAAGACATTACAGCCGGATGCCAGGTGTTGTTAGGCACCATGGTCACACTGGCAAACGCCTAAACGACGAGAACAGCAGATGAAAAATTACATCCAGCTTTATATTAACGGTGATTGGGTTGCCAGTACCGGCGACCAAACCCTCACGGTTGTTAATCCTGCTAACAGCGAAGTGGTTGCCCAAGTGCCTGCAGCCACCGTCGACGATGTGGACTCCGCGGTGAAAGCGGCTAAAAAGGCTTTTGCGAATTTTAGTGCCACCTCGTCTGCTTATCGCGCCGGTTTAATTCACAAAATTGCCGATGTCATGGAAGCACGTAAAGATGAGCTAATCCAAGCCATTGTGAATTCCATGGGATGCCCCGTGGCCTTTGCCGATGATATTCAGGTGCAAGGGGCCATTGACTCCTTTCGCAGTTTTGCCGATCTTGCCGGTGAGCTGGATAAACAAGAGCAACATGATGCTTTTATTACTGTACATGAAGCGATTGGGGTGTGTGTCCTTATTAACCCCTGGAATTACCCGTTATCACAGTTGGTGGGTAAGTTGGGACCGGCGTTAGCCGCAGGTTGTACGGTGGTTATCAAACCTGCGGAACAAACGCCACTACAGGATTTGATTTTGGCCGATATTATCCATCAGTGTGATGTACCTGATGGCGTGGTAAATGTACTTACCGGGGTGGGCCGGGACATTGGTGAAGCCTTGTGTAGCCACCCTGATGTGGACATGGTGTCTTTTACCGGCTCAACCCTTGCGGGTATTAAGGTGGCTCAGGCGGCAGCACCCACGGTGAAACGGGTTTGCCAAGAGCTTGGCGGCAAATCACCTTATATCATTGCGCCCGGTGCGGATCTTAACGCCGCGGTAAAGTATGGCGTTGAAGATATCATGATCAATTCGGGCCAAACCTGTAGCGCCCTTACGCGCATGCTTGTTCCCCGTGATGTACTTAGCGAAGTGGAGCATATTGCCCTTAATATGGTTTCTGCCTGGACGCCCGGCGACCCCAATAACCCAGATACGCTAATGGGGCCCTTAAGCTCAAAGTTACAGCAAGAGCGAGTACTTACTTATATTGATGCTGGTATTAAAGAAGGGGCAAGGCTGCTGTGTGGTGGTAAAAAATTACCTGAATATCTTAAAAATGGGGCGTATGTTATGCCAACCATTTTTTCCGATGTCACGCCTAATATGACCATTGCCCGGGAAGAAATTTTTGGCCCGGTGCTGTGTATTATTCCTTACGGCAGTCTTGACGAAGCCATACAAATCGCCAACGACACGGTATACGGGTTGTCCTCTGCGGTGTATGCCACAGATAAAGAACAGGCGCTTAAAATTGCCGCACAATTAAAGGCGGGTCAATGTCTTATTCAGGGCGCTTATTTTAATACGCATGCGCCCTTTGGCGGCTATAAACAGTCGGGAAATGGTCGTGAATGGGGCGTTGAAGGCCTTAAGGAATACACCGAAACCAAAGCGATTATTTTTCAGTAAGGGCTTACACCTGTGAAGACGATGAAAGGTTCACGGGTGAGGTTGTTGCGATTCAGTTAGGAAGTAAATTTATGCGTTATGCGCCATTAACCCAGGCCATTCAAGGGGAAACCGTGGATGCCTGGGATATTCATTTTAAAGCCACGGCATTAAAAGAAGAGGATCCCGGTGTCATTATACTTAGCATTGGCGATCCAGATTTTGACACGCCGCCAGCGGTAGTGGAAGCGGCGGTATACGGCCTTCGCAATGGCGATACCCATTATGTGGAAATTGAAGGGCGGGACCCTTTACGCAGTGAAATTGCCCGGCAGCATCAGGCAAAATGCGGTCAGGTAGTCAGCAAAGAGAATGTGATATTACTTGCCGGGGCGCAAAATGCGCTGTTTTCTACTTCCTTGTGTATTTTAGCGCCGGGGGATGAAGCTATTGTGTTGCAACCCATGTATGTGACCTACGAGGCTTGTATTCAACTTACCGGCGCAACCTTGGTGCCGGTGGCCATGGATAAACACAATGATTTCAGGCTAGATCCCGATGCGTTGGCCACCGCCATTACGGATAAAACCCGGGCTATCTTTTTTGCCACGCCCAATAACCCCAGTGGTGTCATGCTAAATCGTGAAGAACTGCAATTTATTGCTGATCTTGCCATTAAACACGACTTGTGGGTGGTTTCTGATGAGGTATACAGCCAAACAATCTTTGAAGGCGAGCATTTAAGTATTGCCGGTTTCCCTGATATGGCCGAGCGCACGGTAACCTTAAACAGTTTATCAAAGTCTTATGCCATGACCGGTTGGCGTGCAGGTTGGGCCATTGCTCCTGAAACCCTGGCTAAACACCTGTCTAATTTGTCTTTATGTATGTTGTACGGGTTGCCGGGGTTTGTGCAACAGGCTGCGTATGCGGCATTAACGGATAAAAGTGCCATCGAAGCATCAGAACAGATGCGTCAAACTTATCAGCGTAGGCGGGATACCTTGGTAGCGTGTTTTGAAAAGCATAAAAACCTTTCCTGCGTCCCGCCTGAAGCCTCCATGTTTTTACTGGTGGACGTCAGTCAAACCGGGCTTAACGCGCAACAGTTTGCTGAAGCGTTACTGGAATTTGAACGTATCGGGGTGTTGCCGGCGACGGCCTTTGGTCAATGCGCTTCCGACTATATTCGGATTTCTTATGTGGTGGATGATGAACAACTTGCCGATGCGTGTTCCCGAATCGACAGGTTTATGACCCGCTTTAACTAGCACTTTGGTTAACGAACACCACAAACAAAAAACGGGCATAGCGCCCGTTTTTTAGTATCAGGTTCTTCGGTTACCAGTCGCTTTCGGGTACTTTTACCACCAGACCATCCAGATCATCAGAGACGGTGATCTGACAAGATAACCGGCTACCAGGCTGGCAGTCTTCAATGGCACTTTCAAGCAGCGCCGTTTCCATTTCGTCGGGGGGCGTGACCTTATCCAACCACGCTGTATCGACAATGCAGTGGCAGGTGGCACAAGAACAACATCCACCACAATCAGCGGTAATTTGCTCAACGCCGTTATCTACCGCGGTTTGCATCAGGCTATCGCCCTCAATAGCGGCTACAGTCATTTGGCTGTCATCAGGTAAAATAAAGGTTACGTTAGGCATGCTGTGGTGCTCCTGTGAATATGTCGCTAACAGGGATACTGGCATCGGCCAGTAAGATCTTGTCTAGTTCGGGTCGTTCAGGAAGGTATTTGCGTGCCACCATAAAGGATTTAGGCTGATTAATGGTGTCCACAGCAATAAGCTGACTTCCTGAAAAATAAAACGCCGCTAGGCTTTTTTCTGATTCTTGGCGCACAACCACATCGGTATACCCGGCAGATAACCCGGCAATTTGCAGCTTTGCATCGTATTGATCAGACCAAAACCAGGGCAACGCGTTGTATGGCGCAGGTTTGTTACAGATTGCGAAAGCCACGGTCTTGGCTTGATCTGTTGCGTTTTGCACCGACTCAATGCGTACTTTTTTATGATACACTGGATGGGTGAAGTTGGCGCAATCGCCAATGGCATAGATATGTTCGTCATTGGTTTGCATAAAGGCATTCACATCAATACCGTTACTTACATTCAATCCACTGTCTGCAGCCAGGGAATGGGCAGGTTGTACGCCTATGCCCGCCACTACCATATCGGCGTCGTAGTGTGTGCCATTGTCGGCTATTACGGATGTCACCTGTTTGTCACCGGTGATTTCTACTGCCAATGTATTGGTGTCAATAACCACACCATGTTGCTGGTGCAATTGGGTCATAAAATCACTGATGGCCGGGCAGGTTAAATGCTGCAATGGTCTGGCGGTATTGATTAAGACAGTCACGTCTTTACCCATTTTGCGAAGGGATGCCGCCGCTTCAAGACCAATGTAACCGCCGCCGATCACCACCACTTTTTGCGCCTTGGGTAAGGCTTGTTTAATACTAGCAGCATCTTGATGATCACGTAGATAATACACGTTCTCAAGATCCGCGCCTGGAATGGTCAGGCGGCGTACTGATGCGCCTGTGGCTAAAATGAGATCATCATAAGCCAGTGCTTGGCCATCCGCCAGTTCCACGGTTTGCGCCGACCGGTTAATTTTCACCACCTTAGTATCCAACATTAAACGGATGTTTTTTTGCTGGTAAAAGGCTTCAGGGCGCAGCCATAAACGGGCCTCGGGTAAGGTGTCTTGCAAAAACGCTTTAGACAATGGCGGGCGCTGATAAGGCAATACCTTTTCGGCGCTGATAAGGGTAATGTCGCCCTCATAGCCCTGGGCGCGCAAGTTTACTGCGGCTTGCACGCCGGCATGGCTAGCGCCTACGATGACACAATGCATTAGTAACTTACCTCTTCCGCGTTATCTAACAACGATGCCAGTAAAGCGTCAAAGTTATCTAAACCTTCAGCAGCAATATCTGGGGTCATGGTCAGCGCCGGTAAAAAGCGTATCACATTCCCGTAGTAACCACAGGCCAGCAGAATAAGGTTGTGCTCTTTGGCTTTAGCAATGATAGCTTGGGTAAGCGCAGGGTTGGTTTGCTCAGGGTCGCCGTTGTACATAAATTCAATGGCTATCATGGCACCGGTATTACGTACTTCTGAGATGAACTTGGGATAGCGGGCTTTGAGCGCATTAAGTCGTGCCGAGAACAGTTCGCCCAATGCATTGGCTTTACTGATCAACTGTTCTTTTTCAATGACATCTAATACTGCCAAGGCTGCGGCGCAGGCCACCGGTGAACCACCATAGGTGCCGCCTAATCCACCGGGCAAGGGCGCATCCATGATCTCAGCTTTCCCCACAACCGCGGATAACGGGAACCCACCGGCAATCCCTTTGGCCATGGTCATTAAATCAGGCTCAATACCGGCATATTCGCAGCAGAACATTTTACCTGTGCGGCCAAAGCCAGTTTGAATTTCATCCACAATCAGCATGATGCCATGCTCATCACAGAGTTTGCGCAGAGTTTGTAAAAAACTCACCGGGGCAGCATTAAACCCACCTTCACCCTGAACCGGTTCAATAATGATGGCGGCTACGTCGTCAGCGGCAATGGTGGCTTTAAACAGGTTCTTTAGCGCTGCTAATGCGTCTTGCTCGGTGATATTGTGCAGCGCATTTGGATATGGCACATGGTAGATATCCGCGGGGAAGGGACCAAAGTCTTTTTTGTAAGGGGCTATTTTACCGGTAAGTGCCATGGTTAAATTGGTGCGGCCATGAAAGCCGGCGTTAAAGGCAATCACACCACGACGGCCAGTATGGCAGCGGGCAATCTTGACGCAGTTTTCCACCGCTTCGGCGCCGGTTGTTACAAAAATGGCTTTTTTGGGGGTGTCGCCTGGCGCTAGGGCCGTTAGTTTTTCCGCCAGTGACACGGCACTTTCATAAGGATTGACCATTAAGCAGGTATGGCTAAAGGCGTTAATTTGCTCGGTAACGGCTTTTACCACATCCGGGTGACTGTGGCCGGTATTACATACAGCAATGCCGGTGGCAAAATCGATAAACCGATTGCCTTCAACATCGAAGACTTCAGCGTTGCGGGCTTCTTTTACGTACACCGGGTAGCTGTTACCCTGACCGCGGGCGAATACTTTGTTTTTTCTTGCTTGCAATTTTTCGTTGTTCATTACTGTTTCTTCTGTTTTCATTGCCCGATTCCCCCCATACAGAGATATTTAATATTGGTGTAATCACTTAACCCATAATGGGAGCCTTCACGGCCCGTACCTGATTGCTTAACGCCACCAAAGGGGGCGGCAGTATCAGAAATTAAGCCTTCGTTAATACCTACCATGCCAAAATCCAGCGCTTCAGAAACCCGCCATACCCGGCTGATATCTTTAGAATAAAAATACGACGCCAAGCCATATTCCGTGTCGTTTGCCATGGCAATGGCTTGTTGTTCATCAGCGAATTTAACCATGGGCGACACTGGACCAAAGATTTCTTCGCGAAATACCCGCATGTCAGGGGTAACGTTTCCTAACACCGTGGGAGGATAAATATTGTCGTCACCGGCGGGGGTACCGCCAAGTACTAAGGTGGCCCCTTTTTCGATGGCATCTTCCACTAATCCATGCACATTTTTGCAGGCGTTTTCATGGATCATGGGGCCTATGTCTGTGCCTTCGGCCATGCCGTCACCCATTTTTAGGTTAGCCACCTTGTCTGTGTATATGGCGAGGAATTTGTCGTAAACACTTTCTTGTACCAGGATACGGTTGGTACACACACAGGTTTGCCCCGCGTTGCGGTATTTTGATTGGATCAAGCCTGTTGCCGCGGCGTCAAGATCCGCATCGTCAAACACAATAAAAGGGGCGTTGCCGCCAAGCTCCATGGATACCCGTTTTACCGAGTCGGCACACTGTTTGGTCAATAATTTGCCCACCCGAGTAGAACCGGTAAATGAAAATTTGGCCACGTCGGGATGTTGGGTTAACACTTTACCCAATCCAGCCGCATCTGCGCCGGGTACCACATTGAAAACACCACTGGGGATCCCCGCTTTTTTAGCCAGTACTGCCAGCGCCAGTGCCGAAAGTGGCGTTTCTGTGGCTGGACGCACCACAAAGGTACAGCCGGCAGCCAATGCTGCGGCTGCTTTGCGGGCAATCATGGCATTAGGGAAGTTCCATGGCGTAATGGATGTCACCACACCCACGGGTTGTTTGATTACCACAATGCGTTTATTGGCTGCCGGGGCCGGAATGGTATCGCCATAGACACGTCGGGCTTCTTCGGCGAACCATTCAATAAAGGAGGCGCCATAGCCAATCTCGCCCACGGCTTCTTTTAACGGTTTACCTTGTTCTAGGGTCAGCAGTTTGCCCAGTTCTTCTTGGTGCTCAATGATCAAGGCATACCAAGCCTTTAATAACTTGCTGCGTTCGATGGCGGGCATGGCGGCCCAGGCTGGAAAAGCTTGTTTGGCCGCTTCAATCGCCGATGCCGCATCGTTCTCGTCACAGTCACTGACGTCAGCAATATGCTCACCATTCAGCGGGTTGGTTACCGCGAAGGTACCAGGTTTCGTCACCCATTCACCATTAATGTAGGCAGCGGTGGCAACTAATTGTTCATTGAATGAAAAAGACATGTTCGATCCTACTTTTGACTTGCTGCAGCGGCCATCTTTTGTAGCCACATTTGATGGAACGTCATGTTGACCTGATCCCAGGCCTTGTTCAAGTGACCTTGGTTGGCGATGTCATTACTGCGGGTCACTTGCAGTTTATCGAGCAGTTCGATGTCCTGTTCATTCACTTCGTTTAACACCTCATGGAGACGATCTCGCTCTGCCTGGTATTCGTCACTGGCCGCGTCTTCGCTTACCACATAAATACTCAATGATTCATCAGTACGGGTTTCCCCCATGGGTTTAATCACAATGGTTTGAACCCAGCATGGATCCACAAAAAATAAGGTGTTAGGGAAAATGCCAAACCATTGTTGGGTGCCTTTTTTCTCATCCGGTAAGCCTTGCCAATGGGGGAGTTGCTTACTGGTTTTTGCCGGTTTGGCGCTGGCACCGTTTTTGAGTCTTAGTCCCACAATATCGTCAGATAAAAATAAGTCGTCTTGTTCCAGTACCGATTCCACGGTACAGGCTTGGGAGTGAACAAAGGGCACATGGTAGCCGTCAAGGAAGTTATCCACTGCCAGTTTCCAGTTCACCTCACCGGAGTAATCGGTGGTGCTCACCATTTGCATGTCTTGTTTCGGGTAGTCGGACAACAAGTCATCAAGGGGCTTAATAAATTCGTCAAAGGGCTGGGCATCGCCGCTCACGTTAACAAAGATAATGTCCCACCAGAGGGCAAAGCGAACAGGAATCAGTCCTTTATCGGCTTTATCTTCAGCTGACATCACTTTGTTTTCTTTGCCGAAATACCGTGGTGCGCTTAACAACGAACCATCAATTTTAAAGCTCCATTTATGGTAAGGGCACACTAATGAGCGTTTGTTACAAGGTTCGTCCACCAAAGGCGCTGCTTTATGGCGGCAAATATTATGAAACACACCGATTTCACCGTCTTTATTGCGCATGGCAATTAATGATTGCCCAGCAATGCGAACGGGCATGATATCGCCGGGCTTAGCAATTTGCTGGCCGCAACCGATGCTGGCCCAGCCGTTAGCAAAAATAGCGTCACATTCCGCGTTATAGGTATCAGGATCTTTAAATACGTTTGCAGGGAGTCCATGCAAAGCAACGTGTTCACTGGTAATAGTTTCTACCGTGTTCATAAATTTACTCCAGATTTTCGGGTGCCTGTTCTTCATGTTCTATCTAATCACAACCGTGTAACCGCGAACATACGAAGAATGTTATGTTGTTCGCGGTGATGACCGATTAAAACAGAAGATGCGCCATGCCATAGAGTATGGGGAAGGCAATAACAGTGCGGATCGCAAAAATAGCAATCAATTGCATAATGGTTAATGGGATCGCAGAACGCATAATGAGAATGGCGGTTTCTGCGAAGAAAATCAGTTGGGTAATGGAAAGGCCCGCTAAAATAAACTTAGTAAAGGGGTCGGCAATGCTACCTGCAATAATGGTAGGTACAAACTGATCCAGTAAGCCGATAAACATACCCGGTGCTGCCATCTCGGCCTGGGGAACGTTCAGCAGTTCCAGTAATAAATACGCGGGATAACTGATCATTTGCATAATACTGGTGTTGTAATACACCGACAACGTTAAAAACTCTATGGCCATGGCAGCGGGCATCATCATTAGATAGATGTCGAACATGGACCAAAACCCTTTTTTCATGGACTGCACCGGCGACGGCGCTCTTTTGGCTGTGGTGATGGCACGTCGGCTGGCAACTATCAAACGGCTTTCACCAGAATCCACATCTTCGTTTAGCTGTTTTTCTTGTCCTTCAAAATACTCGTCTTTGAAAGAAGAAAGGGGCGGTAAGCGGGGGGTGATCACGGCACATAAAATACAAATACCAAACATGGTGCCGTACAGGGGAAGAAAATACTGCTCGATACCGGCTACTTGTGAGGTTAATAGCACGAAGGGGATAGAGACCACAGAAAAGTTGGTGGCGATCACCGCCGATTCACGAGCGCTGTAATAGCCTTGCATGTATTGGTAGTTGGTCATAACGACAGCAATACTCGATGAACCAACCCAGGATGCCAGGGTGTCGATGGTAGCGCGTCCAGGAAGGTTGAAAAATTTTTGAAAGCCCTTTTGCAGCAGTGTACCGACAAAATCTAGCAAGCCGTAATCGGTGAGAAAGGGCAGAAAGAAACACCCGAGTCCGATAAGCATAAAAATGGCTCCGGCCACATCGATATAGGCGGTAACGCCAGTTTCTTTGCTGGTTATCCATTCTGGTCCCACCTGAAATAAGGTCATGGCGGCAGTAACGCCCCCAATAAGGGTCAGTACTGTCCATGACCAGTGTGACGCCATCAAACGCCGACTATGGGGCAGGCGGATAGCGAAGCTGTGGGGAGTAAGATTATAAATGGCGGACAATATTGCACCAAGAATAAAAATACTGCAGGTAAAGTACTTCATGTTGTCGCCTAACAGGGAGACAAAAAAGTTCGATACCACGCCAAGCACAATGGTCCAGGAGCCATCGTAAGTAAATGGCACAAGGAAAAAGCCAATGCCAAACAACGAACAGCAAATCAGTTTCGCCCACACAATTAACGGTGTGGGATCCAGTTTAGTGGTTGATGCTTCTACTTTAATCATGGTGCTCTCCTTACGAGAAGCTTAACTTGCGAGGAGATAAGAAAATCAATCATCACTATCAACTCCTTTAAAATGCATAACCGCAATCTAAGGAGGCTTCATTCACTTCAATCAGAAAAGGGCCTCCCTGTTGCTTGGCGTCAAGTAAGGCCGCTTTCAATTCAGCCAGACTATGGGCTTTGGCTGACGCACACCCCATGGCTTCGGCCAGTGCCGCATAATTCGGCGCGGCAATATCCACACCAGTACGGGTTACTTTGGCGTCGTCCATAAAGCGGCGGATTTCGCCGTGACCACTGTTGTTCCATACCACGTAAATAACCGGCACGTGGGCATCCACCGCGCTGATAATTTCGCTTAAGCTAAATTGGCCGCCGCCGTCGCCGGTCAAGCCCACAACCGCTTTCTCTGGTGCCCCTAGCGCCGCACCAATGGCGGCGGGAAAGGCATAACCTAAGGTGCCGTAGCCGGTGGTTGAATGGAAATAGCGGGCAGTGTGTTGGGTTTCGTAGTAGGCCTGGGCGTAATACGCCGGTTGGGTAGAGTCTCCCACAATGATGCAGTCGCCTAATACGTCGGTGAGGATCTTAAAAAAGCTGGCATACACGGGCTTTTTCATATCTCGTGTACGCTCTTTGAGTTGCGTGCATAAACCTACAATATGGTCGTCCATATCACGGTTAACATTAGTGAGCGTATCGACGATTGCCCCTAAGGCTTGTTTAGCGTCAGACAACACCGGCACATCAGGGCGATGATTTCTTAGCAACTGGGCATTGTCGATATCAACCCGAATAAGCTTTCCCTGAATGGCTAAATCGCCTAAAAAGAAAAAGTCATAATCGGTTTCCGATAGTTCCGTCCCCACAGCCAGCACGACATCGGCATTTTGTTCAATTTCTTCCCGAATGGCCGGGTGAGAAGGGGTAGAGCCAATACTTAACGGGTGATCGCCAGGTATAACGCCCTTTCCGTTACAGGTATTGACCACGGGCATTGCCAGTTTTTCCGCCAATGCTTTTGCCTCTGCGCCCGCTTGTCGGGCACCGCCACCTAAGATCATTAATGGGCGCTTGGCGTCTTTTAATAAAGCAGCGGCAGCAGCAATACTGGCTGGGTGTGCCACAGGGCATGCGGGCATGGGCCAGGGGGTGAGATCAAGGTGGCTGGCATCAGCCGATAGCACATCAATGGGGATTTCGATGTGTACCGGACCCGGACGCTGACTGTTAAATACGGCAAAGGCCCGGGCAATAACTTTAGGTAAGTTGTCTACGCTAAGAAGGGTATGGTTATACAAGGACACACCCGCGGTAATGCCTGCCTGGTTGGGAAGTTCGTGTAATCGCCCTTCGCCCATGGCCAGTTGTTCGGTACGGTTAACCGAAGAAATAACCAGCATAGGAATGGAATCTGCCAAGGCTTGGCCCATGGCGGTGATAATGTTGGTGAGGCCGGGACCTGTAATGATGTAGCACACGCCGGGCTGGCCGGTTACCCGCGCGTAGCCATCGGCCATGAAACCCGCGCCTTGTTCATGGCGAGGGGTAATATGGCGAATATTGGTATGGTTAAACCCTCGGTAAAGCTCGATGGTATGAACGCCAGGAATACCAAAAACGGTGTTGACACCATAGGCTTCTAAAAGCGTGGTTAACGCTTCACCACATGTTCTTTCCTGCATAACTTACTATTACCTTTACTTAATATCTTGTTGCCGGGGTAGCGCATCATGGCCCTACAGGCTGCAACAAGGCTTTTATTGTCTATTTATTGTTCGCTGATAGCCTGTTGCCATAACTGGTGCGCGGTGTCGCGCAATATCAGGGCTTCTTCCCAGCGATCACTGAGTTCTTGTCCATTGCCATCGGTAATGGCGTAAACCGGCGGCCCGAGTTCGCATAAAAATACACAGGCGTCGTCGCTTTGCTTTCCATGGCGCGCCAACCAACCTTGGAAGCCTTCTAACCACCACTGTTTGAATAAATCGAACCAGGGTTGATTTTGTTCGAACATTAAGGGCACCTGCACTTGTTCCCGGGTGGCTACCCGGCCATGAAAGGCTTCAGCGCGGGTAAGAAATTCAGAGATTCGTTGCTTGGCCATATCGTGTAGAGGCAAGTAGTATTCCTGATTGACCAAAGTGTGAGATAAATCTGCCACCATGAGTAAATCGGGGACCCTTTCCATCAGTTGTAAGGTGAACAACAGATCGTTAGTCATGCAGTTACGGTGGATCTCCACATGAGAGGTAATGCCGGCTTTTTCGCTAATGGTCATCCATTGACGGGTGACGTCGGCCACCGCGTCCACATTCCAGGGCTCGATTTGCCCAACAATGGCAATAAAGCGAGGTTGCACAGGCTGACTGGCCACGAATTCTATGATTTCTTCGTAGTGGGGAACGCTTTTTACAAAGGCGTTGTACACCAGGTCTAAACCGTATTTCTGTAACAGGGGCATGGCGGTTTGAATGGTCTCAAAAGAGTGGTAACCGATATCAAAGCTAAGACCTACAAAACCGGCGTCTGCGATTTTTTTAATTTTCTCTTCCAGGCTTAACTCGAAACCGTCTGGGCGTCGGTATTCCATGGCCCACATAGATTGAAAAACATCGAGCTTACTCATGATTGTTCCTTGGCTGTCTCTGGCATGATGCCGTGTGCTGCAAATACCGTTTTAAGCGGCGTAAGGTGCTTATCAAACTGACGCCACAGGGCCACGGAACGCTGATAAATAGGTTCGCGAACCTGGCTGGCGCTGGCGGTTTGGCTGGCATTGCTATTGCGATGAAAATGAAGGCAGTCGTCGGCCCAGGGGAGCTGACAAAACTGCAACAATGTTTGGGTTTCTGTTTGTTGGTATGTTACCAGTTGTTCGTATTCAACGGTGTGGATCTGGCCGGGAAAACGCTCCTTCCAGTTCTCCATTAACTGCTCGTAAGCGGCGATAAAACGGGCCGTATCTTCTAAGTTGTAAGAGTACTCATAACCCCGGTCAAACAGCATTTTGAAGTTGCTAACCGCCGCATCAAAGGGGTTACGTTTGACATGGATAATTTTGGCGTTAGGGATGGCCTGTAAAATAAAACCGCAGTACAAAAAGTTATAGGGTAGCTTGTCCACAAAGCGGGCTGCCCCTTCCACGTGATTGTTGGCAAGGGCAAGGTAACGGCTGGCAAGGGTTTGTAATCCTTCGCCATTTAAGGCGGCTATCAATTCGCTGTTAAGCCCGTCTAAGCCTGTGGAAAGGGGCTTGCCGCCGGCTTCCAATAACGCCATAGGAAACGCATTAAGTTCACCGCCACTGACCACCTCTGGGTGAGAATCTAAAATTCTTTCCACCAGCGTGGTGCCGGTACGGGGCAAGCCCAATACAAATAGGGGCGTTTGAGATACGGTTTTTTCGGCAGATTCTGCAGGTGGACAGACGGACTGTAGTGAGTCGGAAACCCGACAAACCGTGTCCATTAGCTGTATATCTTGCGCGATGTCGTAGGGCCGCTGTGTACGCTTTAAATTGGCGCCTTGTTGGTAGCTGGCAAAGGCCTCATCAAAGTTGCCCGTATCTTCCAGTACCTTGCCTTTGGCGTAGCTAAGCATAATGTGACCATGGTGAGTCGCTGGCAGCCGTTTTTCACATTCATGAATATGGCGAAGTAAGGGCGCGGCGGTTTTAACGCGGCGAAGTTGCGATAAGGCATAGCAGGCCTGATAGTTACCCGGCTCGCTTTCCAGTACCTCCTGATAAAGCTGTTCAGCGTCATCCAACTGGCCTTTAAACCGTAGTAGCGCGGCCAGATGGTTTTTGCTGCTAACGCTGTCAGAACAGCAACGAAGTGCCTGGCGATGGGCCTCAATGGCGGCATCCAGATTATTGGCGGTGTAATACAATTCCCCCAGTTTGTCCCAGGCGTTTTCATCGCTATTTTGCGACATAATGGTGCGTGCGCGAGCAAGCACGTTCTTTGCTGGTGCAAAAGCCTGGAAGTGCAGATAGCATCCAGCCAGATGGAAATAGTGCCAACACGCATCCGGTTCACAGTCGATGGCTTTAATTGCCATATTGATGGCGGTTTTTCCCTGACCTAAGCGCATACTGATGTCCGACAGGGTGACCCAAAGCTGGCCACTTTGGGGAAAGGCTTTGAGTCCTTCGATGCACAATGACGAAGCCTCAGACAGCTTGTTGTTGGCAAGCTGCTGTTGTACGGCGTGGTGGTATTGTTGCGCTGAATTAAACAAGCACATGCTCCCTTTTAAAGCCCTTCGGCATGCGCCGAAGGGAAAGGCCAATTAAAAAGCATAGCTCATTGAAATGCCCACAGTACGTGGTCTTACCCGGTATACCTGGTCTCCCAGTTGGTCGGTATCATACTGCTCACCGGCTTTGCTTTCGCCGGCAGATTCATCAATGATGTATTTGCCATCACCGTCAGAAGCGGTGATGTCATCGGCGTTAAACAGGTTGTCGGCGTACAAGGATATGGACCAGGCGTCTTGCTCGTATCTCACACTGGCGTTCCAGAGTGTGGAAGAGGGGATCTCATCGTAACCGGATTCATAAAAAATAGACGGCGAGTCAAACCCGGTAGCGAAACTGTCTTTGTACGATACGCCTAACTGGGCGGTTAAGGAGCCCTTGGCAAGCTCTTGTGAATAAATAAGAGTACTGACCAGGGTTTGCTCTGGAATACCCGGTAACGATTCGCCTTTGGCACCACCAAAGTCACCGTCAGGTGTAATAAAGTCTTCTGTAAGTTCAGCACTGGTATAGGTATAACCGAAGTTTAACTTAACGTGTTCACTTAGCTGGGCGTTCATTTCCAGTTCAATCCCCTTTGACTCAGCGCTTTGGGCGTTGATCATGGCGGGGAAACCGCCGTTAGGAGACTGTATCAGCAAAATGGGATCTTCCCAGTCGATATAAAATGCGGTGGCACTGTAGTACAGGCTGCTATTAAGCAGGTTACCCTTTACACCCACTTCATAGTTGGTGGTTTTATCAGGATCGAAAAATAAATATTCTTCACTTTCGGCAAAAATCCCTGTGGTTGGCAGGCCGTTTGCGCCGCCATGACGGAAGCCCTGGGAAATATTTAAGTAAACCTTGGTATCCAGGTCGATGTCATAGGCAACGTTAAAACGATACAACACGTCGTCGAAGTCTTTTTCATCTTCACCGGCAGCATAGCCTCTAGGATCAATGCCGGCGTTTTCCGTATCACCACAGGTGAAAAAGCCCAATGTGGTGTACCAAAACGCTTCACAGGCAGGCAACAGCACCTCTTGCTTGGCATAGAAGGTTTGTTCAAAATAACGTAACCCTGCCGTTATGCTTAGCTCGTCGGTGGGGTAATAAGTCACTTCCCCAAAGATGGCGTAATCTTCAAATTCCGTGTGTTGAATGTTGCCATACCCCACATCTTTACCCACCGGGTTAGTGATATTGAATGCCTCATCGAGCCCGTAAACAATGTCATAGGCTTCGGCATCAAAATCTACCGAGTTGTAGTACAAGCCGACTAACCAATCAATGTCATTGTCGGTGCTGCCGGTTAAACGAAATTCCTGGGTAAAGGTATCTGTGTTGTAAGTTTTTTGTCCTGCCACCACTTCTGCTGCTGGTGCCGTACCGCCGGTATAGCCGTAATAGGAAACATAATAGGGGCCCCACCATGACGAATACGGATAGTTGTAACTTTGGTCGTGAACACTTTCGGCATCGTTATTGGTAATCGAGGTGGAAGACGTAATATCGGCAAAACCTAAATCGTGATCAATCACTAACGAGGTCACGCTGGTTTCGCGCTCAAATTGCTCAATAAATTTTGCCGCCGACTGATACGCTTCTAAGCCTTCAGAAGAGGCTGCAGTGCCATCCACTTTGTCTTTTTGAAAGTTGTAGGTTAACAGCACATCGGTATTTTCGGTGGGTAACCAACGGGCTGAGAGCCGTGCCATTTGCACTTCTTCATCATTAATATCTTCCGCGCTGGTGTATTCACCGGTGGGTTGGTTGTCGTCATCCAATGTTGCGATGTAATCGCTGTCGATATAGCCGGCATTTTCCAGCTGCATGATCACACCGCGAATGGCGAAGTTGTCCGTCACCGGCAGGTTAAGGGTAAGTTCTACATCGTGGTTTAGATCGCCGGCTCTGTCGGTGGAGGACAGTTTTGCTTTTACGTTGCCAGAGACTTCATCAAATTCGGGCTTGTTGGGGATGTAACGCATGGTACCGCCCAAAGAGCCAGAACCGTACAAGGTTGATTGTGGGCCTTTTAGCACCTCAACCCGGTTCATGTCGCGCAATTCTAAGTTGGCGAATAAGGGGGTTTCGCCCAAATAAACCGACACCACAGGGTCAGTGACCATGGCGAAATCTTCCTGTGCGCCACCGGTAAGGTTTAGGCCACGCATAATGATACCGGAAGAGATCCCGTTTTTGCCGCGTCCCACATCGGACAGCACAAGACCGGGGATAGCACGGGCTAAGCTAGAAAAATCGGTAATACCTGCATCAGCCAATGCTTCGCCACCGTAGGCGGAAATACTGTAGGGTACTTCCTGGATGGTGGTTTCCCGGCGCGTAGCGGTAACCGAAATGGTTTCGATGGCGTTGGTTTTTGACGCTTGTTCTGTCTCTTCGTCAGTTTGCGACTGCGCCATGCCCGGCAGCGGTGAACCGAGGCAAGCACAGCAAATAGCAATACTTAATTTGTGTGGTTTAAACATCAAAATTTTCCCTAGAATGTAGTCTTGTTGTTAGTGGTAAAGCGTTTCTATTTTTATCTTCTGTTATCCATACTAGGGGGGGACTTTTTAACCGGCAAACAATGAAAACTCCTAGTGCTATTCCAAAATGGAATGGTGCGGTGAGACAGGGTTTTCGCTGAATGTAAGCAACAAAAAGAGGCGCGCAAATTGAGCTTGAATGAAAAATGCGCCGTAAAATAATGTGGGTTAATAAAAAGGCGAACTAACAAAGGCGTGGCATGATGCTATTTCGTGATGTTGCTGCTAACGAGCGCAAAACGAAGGGGTATGCTGTGCCTAATCAGCCGCCGTTGGGGTGTCAAAAGGCGGCGTTGAGAATGGTTAGAAAGTCTTGTTCGCTCATAGCAATGGGGTTGGTATGATGCTCGGTATCTTTATATGCCAAAGCGGCTATGGACGGTAATTGCTCAGCCTTTACGTCTAACTCTTTAAGATTATTGGGAATGGCGAGTTGCAGACGTAAGGCTTCTATCCAGTTTATGAAGCCTTCAGCGGTTCGGTCTGGCAAAGCTAATAAATTGGCTAACGTTGTTAGCTTAGTTGCAATTTCCGAAATATTAAACTTAAGCACATAAGGTAATACAACCGCGTTTGCTAACCCATGGTGAATATCTAACATTGCCCCTAGTGCATGGGCAATTGAGTGGACAGAGCCTAACCCCTTAGACGTAAACGCAACGGCAGCAATAGATGACGCGGCCATCATTTGTGTTCGCCCTGGAAGTACATCGTCACTGTTTATACTGTCAGCCAGATACTCATGGCACAACCTTACGGCTTCTAAAGCAATGCCATCGCATAAGGGGTTAAAACCGGGGGCACAATAGGCTTCGATAGCATGGGTTAATGCATCCATACCCGTCCATGCGCTGATGTGCTTGGGCAAGGTTTTTAGCAGTTCAGGATCTGCAACCACGGCAAAAGGAAAGTGTTGTGGATGATAGGCCACCCGTTTTTGATGGCGTTCTTCATCGGTAATAACGCATGAACTCCCTGATAATTCAGAGCCCGTTCCCGCGGTGGTAGGAATGATCATCAACGGAACGAAATCCTCTGCACTGTTTATTGGTGGCAATGTAGAGGGGTCTTCAAAGTAGCAATATAGCCAAAGGTTATTCTTATTTCGAGCCACTAACGACATGGCTTTTGCAACATCGATAGCGCTGCCGCCACCCAAAGCAATAATACTGTCGCAATTTTTTTCTACAAACTGTACTACGCCATTATCGACATTGTTTTTTGTAGGATTCCCTTTGATATCGCTATAGGTGCTAACCACACAGTTGTTTTCTTTCAAAAGTTCAATAAGGGTTTGGGTAAACGGCTGGCAAAGTACGCCGGGGTCGGTAACCAACATTGGGCGCGACAAACCACGATGGGTTAGTAAGTCCGCAGAGTGTTGCACAGAACCTGGCCCAAAGGTGACATTGGGTACGGTTACCTGCCAATGTGTGATACTCATGATTTTGCTCCTTTTTCTTTTTTGTTTTGATCATAGTAAGCAACCACCGATGCCGCGGCTGATTCTATATCATCAAAATACGATTTAGGCATAGGATCGAGGCCACTTATGCCACCAAACACCACTGCTACCACGTCTGTTTCCGGGCAGACAAAAACATACTGCCCTCCCCAACCAGAGTGGGAATAACCGGTTTTTAGTACAGTTAACGAAAGGCCATATAGATTTGTTGACTCGGGTATTTTTGTAGTTGCTTCTTTTCGCACCGTGGGCAAGTAGTTGCAATCTCGCAGCAACATGCCATAACGGGCAAAATCACGTGCAGTGAGGATAAGGCCGGCGCCAATACTCGGTACACCTTGATGATCCGTCGACATATAGACGGTGCCTTCTCCACCAATATCATGCATGAGTTCTCTCACTTGCATAGCCAATGGTTTATTCATAGCGCGTTCTAAGATCCAGCCGCTAACTTCTGTGTTTATGGTTGCATACACCATGGTGTTTTCAGTATTTTCATTGCTGCTATGGTGAGGACTTGGTTG
Organism: Alteromonas sp. 14N.309.X.WAT.G.H12; assembly: GCF_036697315.1. Classification (NCBI taxonomy): domain Bacteria; kingdom Pseudomonadati; phylum Pseudomonadota; class Gammaproteobacteria; order Alteromonadales; family Alteromonadaceae; genus Alteromonas; species Alteromonas sp. 14N.309.X.WAT.G.H12. Next base: position 112,548 of record NZ_JBAHZB010000002.1, on the reverse strand, counting down.
AAGGCTTTGTGCAAAATCGCGACGGGATATGGGAAAAGAACCCTGGACGGGAAGGTAGCCAAAACTGCTTTCATCCGCAATGCGTAATTGTTCAAGCCGACTACCCATAGGTGCGGTATAGGCCGTCATCTCGTTAAATTCATGCAATACATTCATGCTCATAATGTCTTTTACTGAGCATCCATAAAAGCCTGGGCCTATTTCAGGAATATACTTTTCAACATGATCGTCAATGGCTATTTTTCCGGCTGATATCGCTTTTTCTAATAACAGGGTACTGACCGGTTTCGTTGACGATTGGGCGCTATGTACGCAGGAGGCAGAAAAGCCTTTACCATAGTGTTCAAAAACAATATTGCTTCCTTGTATAACCACAATGGCGGCAATGTCATCTTTTTCACACAGACCGAGTAAATGTGGTTCCTTGGCCAATGTATTGTCGTATGCTGGGACCAATTTCTTCGTGTTTCTGGCGTTCACACTGATTAAGTCGGGCAAAATACGATGCAACTGCCGCAGACCCAGCTTGCGATTTAACTGCCAGTTATCCAATGATAAGGTGCTCATGCTTTAAACGTTTTCCTTTCGGGCATACAAATTTCGCCGGTTAATTTAAGTGCTGCCAACTATTTAGTTAAAGGGGAGCTAGGCACATCGTTTTGCCAAGTCACTGTGTCTCTTGCCGTGCGATTAACTGATAGCTGAAACACATCACTGCGTGAATAATGGCCGACCACGTCTAAATCGTGTTTATATTGATATACTTCTTCTAAATTGATGTCTGCGTAGATAATGCCGGGTTTGTCGAAAAGGGGCTCCACCACCCATTCTCCGTTTGGTCCGGCCACGGCGCTGCCGCCGTTAAAAAACAGGTTGTCATTGGTAAGTACGGGGCCTGTTGCCCCGAGTCCTTTTCGGTATGCCGTGCGCAGCTCTTCAGGCACATCATCTGATTGTAAATACTGCGCCGCAGAGATAACAAAACACCGGCCTTCGAAGGCATATTGTTTTACTGAAACCTTGTGGCTAGCGGCCATGTCAGGCCAGCAGGAAATATGAATTTGTTCGTCTTGAAAGTGCATTGTCTGGCGCATTAGTGGGTGCCAATGCTCCCAACAAATCAGCGAACCAACTCTGCCGGTGGAGGTTTCTATAACATTCAGCCCCGAGCCGTCACCCTGAGCCCAAGCAATCCGTTCAGTATGTGTTGGGGTTAACTTACGATGAACATTGAGGGTTTCACCTTTGGTGCCAATTAACAGCGTGCTATTGTAAATAGAGCCTGAGTGAGGGCGTGCGCGTTCGTTTAATCCAATCAGTACATTCACCTTGCAATCGGCGGCCGCTTGTCTAATCGGTAATAAACACTCACTGTCAATGGTCGGGCATTGCTCAAGAAATTTACCATGCCAATACCTTGCTTGTGCGTCGTCCCAAATTGCTAAGTCAAAAACCCAGGCGGGATAACCAGTTAACCAGCTTTCTGGAAAAACAATTAGCTCGGCACCGTTTTGGGCTGCTTCTCTAATAGCCGCTTCAGCTCGTTTTACGCCTTCTGTTAAATCTAAAATGGCCGACGGTGTTTGCACAATGGCAATTTTTTTATCATTCATGATGAAAGCCTTAACCTCCACTGTGTGTTGCGAGGAGTTGTTTTTTTAAAGTACTGAAATAAACAACGCTGAGTGAGCATAAAAGACTAAGAGTGTAGAAAAGACCACATGAGAAGAGGGTGATTTGAAAGCTTTCTGTGGCATTGAGAATATAACCGTGGATCCACAAACCGAAAGAAAGACCACACCAATACATAAGCATAGATAAGGCGGCAGTATTTTTGTTGCCATGACTAATGTGATCAAGCTTTCCTTGTATTACCGGGACGGTATATGCCCAGCCAATTCCGGTTAGAAATAAACTAATGGTATAAAATGAAAAGCTCTTGATTCCGGTAGATAAAAATACGATAGAAAGCCAGGTTGTAAGCACGCCAAGCAAGATCAAATAATGGCTTTTTAGTAATTTTTCGCTGCGTTCTACAAAAAAGGTAGCAAACCCACAGACGGCGCTTACCGACAACACAAAAATGATATCGGCTATGTCCAACCCCCAGGCAATACCCAGTCTTTCATAAAAAGCCCAAGAACCACCGACACCAATCATAAGAAACAAAACACACCCCAATAAACAGAGGATTATGATGTTGTTTGTCGGTAAGGGCGAGGCGCCAAATTGGGTCTTTTCCACCGCCTGGCTAGTTGCCGGTAATGTGAGAAAGTGCAATAAAATCAGTGATACACCTCCCAATACGGCTAACGAGATGAAAAGCCCCTTTGTGCCATAGCTATCGATAATAAAAGGGAGAATAAAAAGACCAATACCACTGGCCACGAACATGCCCAGCATATACAAACCGAACCCCCGTTTTTGACGAGGGTATAAGGTGATAGCGGCAGCCACGCAGCCACTGATAATGCCCGACGCTAAGCCTGAACAAAACCTGACAAAGGCAAGCATATCGGTATTGATGATAAATGCCGACCATAACTCAGCGAAAGAGATGAGCAAGATCCCCAGCAAGGCGCATTTTTTGATACTTACATGTCCCATGGCAACGATAGACACCAGGGTGCCTATGGCGATACCGAGAAAGTTGCTCATAAAGATAAAGCCGGCCACATCTGGTGTGGCGTATAAATAGTCGCTGACCGCACCCACCATAATGGGTAAAAATTCGATGACGCTGGCGGCAAAGGAGCCAATCAGTGCTAAAAAGAGATGTTCGCGCAGAGGATTATTCTCTGCTTCATTATTTAACACTATAAAACCTCAGTTAATGGGGCGCTAACGAATGACTCATAAAGCAATTCATCTGTCTTACACCACGGAGTAGAAAGTTTGAATAAAGCTCAATGCTGAAAACCTAATTTATTCAAAATGTTGTGGTTTAAAATGAAGTCTCATTAATACAGCTATTCATCTCATACTATGGATGAGAATTTTTCGCTGCAAACAATGAAAACTCCTAGTGCTATTCCAAAATGTAATGGCCTGTGTCACACTGATTTTGTACCCTGATCGTGTTGAAGCCTTATGTACTATAAATGCGGCAAAATGATGCTGTATGGCATGGGGGTTAGTACGGTATTTGCTATTTTTAGTGCACAGAGAGACACGCCATGAGAGGAAAACTGCCGAGTATTATTTCACTTCAGTGTTTTGATGCTGTGGCTCACCATTTAAATATGACCTATGCCGGTGAGGCTCTTCATTTAACCCAAAGTGCAGTAAGCCGTCAGGTAAAAAACTTAGAAAATCTGATTGGTCGAAAGCTTTTTTATCGGCAGGACAACCAGCTTATTTTAACGCCGGTGGGCGAGCAATATGCCGAAGAGGTGCATAAGATCCTCAACAGCTTAAATGCGGTAACCCAGAAAATATCGTCAAATACCGACTTTAAACAGGCGGTAAAGCTTAAAGTGGTGACTGAGCCCACGTTTGCCATCGCCTGGCTCATGCCCAAACTCAATGAGTTTTACATCAACTACCCGGATATCGAAATTGACTTAGGCACCGATTTTGAAGCGGTAACCCGCAACACCCGTCGTTGCGATTTTGCGATTTTGTGGGGAGAAGGTGACTGGCCACATTACTATGCCGAGCCTTTGCGCAAAGAAACCTATTTGGCGGTATGCACGCCCCGATATCTTCGTGGTAGAAAACCGGTAAAAACCATGCGTGAGGTAGCCAATTTCGACTTTATTCATCAAAGTAGTGCCATGTCCACCACCGAGCAGTGGTTTTTAAATGCCGGGCTGACAGAAAAAGAAATCTCCATGATAGGTGGCCAGCATTTCGATTATTTTATTTATCTTTTGCAAGCGGTGAAAAACAATATAGGCGTGTCTATACTGCCGGAGTATCTGGTTAAAGACGACATAATTAACGGCGATCTTATTTTGGCCTGCGAAGAAAGCTTTAGTCCTGAACAACGTTTTTACATACTCTATGACGAAGAGCGCCAGGAAGACTACGCCATTCGTCAGTTCAGAAAATGGCTGATGACCCACAAAGATGACATGTAGAGCACATCCATGAACCAATCAAGATTTCCTGATGTCACCCAAGATGCCGATGGTATTTCGGCGCTGGTGATGGCCATCGGTGAGTCCGACTTCTATCCTGTGTTACTGGCTTATCTTGCTACTCTGATCAATTTCGACAGTGCCTCTGCCATTATCTACAAGCAGGGTAGCGCGCCAGAATTGCTATTTGCCAATTTTACCGAAATCGAACAAGCCATATTCTGCGCCCGATTTTTAGATGGCGCCTACGTGGTTAGCCCCGCATATCAAGGCTTTGTGAATGGGTATCCAGATGGCATGTATCCGTGGTCAACATTAATGCCGCCGGGGTTTAAACAGTCGCAAATGTATGCGGCGTATTATCGGCCCAGTTGTATTGAAGATTTATTGTATTTTTTCGTCGATACCGGTGAGACGGGCTATCTGCAGTTTAGTTTAGGCCGACATTCACCTAGTAAGGTGTTTCAGGAGGACGAATTACACCAAGCTCAGCAGGTGGCCGGGTTCGTGATTGGGTTAATTCGAAAACACACAGAAATAGCCGTGTTACGGCAAACTCTACACCCGCAACCTTTGTCGCGTATGGTGTCAGACAGGGTAAATCACTTGCTGGAGCATTTTGAGGCCGAACGACTAACCAGTAGAGAGCGGCAAATTGCCAAGCTGATTATTATGGGACATTCATCTCAATCGGCGGCAGACAAACTCTGTATCTCGCCGGGCACTGAACGGGTGCACCGGGCTAAGTTGTATGCCAAGCTCAACTTACGTTCAAATTCTGAGTTATTTTCTTATTTCTTAAACTTGCTCACCCAGGCGGGATAAAGGTGAATGGTGGGAATAGGGCAGACCATGGGTATGCGCTGCCCTTACTCAATCCCCCAATCATGGGGCCTTTAGATCCCCAATGCCTGGCCGCCGCCAATCTGAATGGTTTCTGCGGTAATGAAGGACGCATCATCACTGGCAAGGAAGGAAACAACCGACGCCACTTCTTCCGGTTGACCTAACCGTCCAAGTAAAATGCTGTCTTTCCATGACGCGAACACCTCCGGCTTGGTGGCTTTAATTTGCGCATGAAACGGTGTGTCGATGGTGCCTGGTGACACGGCATTAACACGAATTCCCGCCGGTGCAAGCTCTTTGGCCAGTGCGCGAGTAAGTACGTGAACGGCGCCTTTTGATACGCCATAGATACCTGCACCTGGGCCGCCGGCATTCCATCCTGCATTCGAGGTGCAGTTGATGATTGTGCCGCCGGTGGTTTTCTTAAGGTACGGAATGGCTGCACGAGACACAAAGAAGGCGCTGTCTACGTTTAAGGCCATCACCGAACGGTAAAACTCGGTGGACATCTCTTCTATCGAGCTACGTCCACCAAGCCCGCCAGCGTTGTTGACGACGGTAGTAATGTATCCATATTTATCGCCAATTGCCGTGATCTGTTCAGTGACGGCTTTGTCATCTGTGACATCAAAACTAACGTATTCGGCGTCTATGCCTGCGTCTTTTAATTCTGCTAGACACGCCGCACCTTTCTCGTCGTCTCGACCATTCAGGATGACGGTATAACCATCATTTCCCAGACGCTTTGCAACCTGAAAACCGATACCGCCAGTAGCGCCGGTGATTAAAGCTACTTTTTTAGACATAGTGAATTTCTCTTTTATGGGTTAATTGAAGATATGCTTTGTTACGCTTGTTCTACACGACCAGGCGAATCCATATGCGGGTAACGTAACGGTTTTACGCCTTGTTTGCCATGTAAGACAATCAATAGTTACCAATTTAGATTATTTGGTAACATTAATCCACTTTGGTTCATCTAAAGACAACTAAATGAAACTATCTTTAATAGGAAAAGTCGAAGAAAAGCCTGCTATACAGGGCGAGGAAGCTTTGCGCTTGATTGGCGTTCAGGATACAATTGCGTCCGTTTGTAATTATTAGAATAAAATACTAAAAAGGTAGAGAGTAATGAAAGCTCGCCGGCTATTTTGGAACATCGTTGATAAATTAGAAGCATTAATAGACCAAGGTGTTTATCCTGTAGGTAGTCGGTTGCCACCTGAACGGGAATTGGCTGAGACCTATAATGTCAGTCGCCCCACCATTCGTGAGGCGATTATCGCACTGGAAGTACGAGAACGTATTGAAGTAAAAACAGGCTCTGGGGTCTATGTTGTAAATAAAGGTGCAGCGAGTCGTTCAGCAAAATCTATTAGTGCTTTTGAACTGACCCAAGCGCGAGCTTTGGTAGAAGGCGAAGCGGCAGCCCTTGCTGCGGCAACCATTCAGCCAGATGAATTGGCTGTGTTAAATCAAACCCTCGAAGATATGTGTGATCCGGCCCAGGCTGAATCCGCCGACCAGCAGTTCCACGAAGTCATTGCCACGGCAACCCGCAACAATGCCATTATTTTATCGGTGGAAAATTTGTGGGAACTGAGAAAAACCGTGCCAGAGATTATCGCATCATACAGCGAAGTGTGTTCGCAAAGCAGTGAACAAAGACTAAAAGAACATACCCAGATCTATGAAGCCATTGCTTCTGGTGATCCATCTGCAGCCAGAAAAGCCATGCATGATCATTTTAATCGTTTAATTAATGCGTTATTTGAAGCCAGTGAGGCGAAGGCATTGGAAGAGATTAAACGTAAAACCGACGAAACCCGCGGCTTATATTCAATTTCCCATCTCAGTAAATAATCCCCTAAAAGTAAAACAGGCTTCATAAAGAAGCCTGTTACTTACGTAGGGTACGCATGAGAAATGCGTTTTCTTATTATTCAATTAATGCAACCGCTAGGCGTTAAGTGCAGCGGTATGTAAATGAAAACCGAGGTCGACGTCGGTTTTCATTTACTAACACACCTTACATAACTACGTACTTTTTGCAGTTATTTTGTCGCTATGGGGGACGAGAACAAAATTTGCGTGGTTAACCACTTACTGCAAAATCGGTCGCAATTAATGTAAGACCAAATATAGTGACCAAAAAATTGTTTGTCAAAGCATTTTGTAAGATAGATTTGTTTTTTATGTAGACAAATTTAACAGTCATGGAAAATTCGTAATTTCCGTTTTACATTCTTTTTATTTAACTAAAAAAACGATTAGGCCCATTTATTTTTCTAATTAGTAATGATTCTCATTTGTGTTAAAGGCGTTTGGTGGTATAGTTAACCCATAATAAAAAAGACAGCGCAGTAGGCAGGTATTCCGAAGTTCCAGGAATTAACAAACGAGGCCGTACAAAAATACAACCTAAATTAGGAGTCGAAGGATGGAAGCACTTATGTTTTTTTTGTTGGCTGGGGGGACAGCCACGACATTCGGATTAGTTGTGCGTTTCTTAGGCCATAAGAATATCGATTGAACCTGATGTCGTCACAGTTTCATTTAAGGTTTTGTGCATAGATTAAGTATTAGGTGGTTTAATCTGGGCACAACACCTTAAATTGTGACATATCTTCTCTTAATATCACTTCTCTTAAACGTTGCAGCCCCATTACTTCCCTTAACGTACATTCGACGGTGTAATATTGCTGCCCGCCAGTGGAGTTTCTGTGTTTGTCCGCAGGGCCCAAATGCTGTTGGCATCGCCATGATAGGCACGTTTTGCGGTTTTCCTTGCGCCGTAGTAAAACAGCAGCGCGAAAACAACGGCCCCCATTTCTACTCCCATTGCCGCCGGTGTGGTGATTGTCCAGGTTTCTGTATTGGCAAATAACGCCACAATTAACGACGTGACAGGGACACCTATGCAACTGATGGCAAGGGCATATTGTAGCCGTATGGCACTTAATGCGGCGCCTTTCCAAAAGCTATAGGCAATGGACAAGAAAAATACCCCATAGTAAATGGTGAGGTATTTTTGATTGATGGAGTGATTGAATAAATACAGCCACTTCGATGACAGCAAGCATACGGCAACGCCCAGCACCGAGCCTAAACACACCCCTACTGTAAGATTCGCCATAACACGGGTATTGCGAGCTTGAGCCCCTTGTTTTTTACGCCGTTTTTCCAACCACAATAGGTTTCCGGTATAGAAAAGAACTGCACCCATTAACCCCAGAACAAAGTAAATCCAACGTCCTGCGTCATTGGCAAAGTTGCCAAAGTGCAATGAAAAGAAGCTGGTGACAAGGGCGCCATAGGTACCGTTTTCGTCCGTACTCAGGGTGGAATAAAGAATATCTGTGGTGTAGGGATCCATACTTATGATGTCTGATTCCGCAGCCCGTTGCATTTTTCCGTCACCGACAATATTTATTCGTACCGAGGCTCCGGGACCTTCCAGTTTACTGAAGGTTAAACTTGATACGGTATAGCCGTCAGTGGTTTCGGCTACTTTATCCAAGTAGCTGGAAATGGGCGGCAGGGTATCGATGGTATGGGTTTGTGACGAGCTTGGCATGCGGCCAAACATGGGTTCGTCACCGTACACCACGGACAGGCCATCGTACATGACATCATGAAAGGCAAAGACAACCACCGTCCAGGCGATAATCAGGTGAAAGGGCAAGCTGGTGATCCCTAAAAGGTTATGGGTATCAAGCCAAAACCGATTGGCACCTTTCTTTTGGCGCAAGGCAAAAAAGTGTTTCACCAAGGTGGGTAAAAGGAAGATCACGCCCGATACCAAGGCAACAAAATACAGCGCCGAAGCCACGCCTAAAATCACCACGCCTAGGTCTTCATGGCCCGCTTTGCCCGGGATCCCTGCGGTTCGATGGAGCCAATCTATTAAATCGCCCAGCACGTTTTGCTCGGTTTTAAGTGTGATCAGGTTACCGTTTTCATCTAACGAAGCATGACGGACTTCATCTTGTAAACGTAACCCCCGGCCACCGCCTTGTTCGTACCAGCTCATGGGGGAAAGGTGTTCGTCTAAGTTGATGGTAAAGCCATTTTTAACTTTTTCGTGCTCTTTGGCGGCGAGTTGAATAAGGGTATCTTTTTCCTCTAGGGATACCTGCGGTAGCGTTTGGGTTGCCGGGATGGCCCATTGGGTGATGGGCGTTTGAAACATGGTCAGCGCGCCGGCGAAAAAGGCGATAAACAGCACTAAACCTGTGGTGATCCCCGTCCAGGTATGTACCGATTGATAGATGCGTAGAATGTCACTGCGTATTTTCATAGTACATACCTTAAAAGCACAAATAGGCCCCAGCAAATGAGGTTTGCTGTGCCCAGAATAAGAAACGCCCGAGCGCCGGTTCTAAATAAAAAGGAGAATGAAATAATCAGCAACCAGATTGGACTGATTATCCACATATTAAATTGATTTTTAGTCGCTGCGTGGATCCCGCCAGGCCCGTACCAAGCAAATAAACCCACAAGGGCAAAGGCCAGGGTTAAACCTAACACCGTGCTGGCAATGGTTTTGGACCACCAATCAGGCTGAATTTTTTGTTGCGCACTTAAACGGGCCATTAAGTTGGATTTCCTGTCTTAATGAGTGAAATAAAGGGGACTGCCACAAGGGTAATCATCAGTGTGGTAAGCCAGGTAAATACCGCAGACGCCACTGACAGTGCCGATAAGAAACAAAGAAAAGAAACACCCAACTGAATATAGCCAGTTACACCATAGTGACGGGCGAGAGGGCGCCCAAGGATGCGTTGATTGCGGTTTGTAAGATACACACATACCGTGCCTGACAATGCCAACACAAATGCCACAAAGAGAAAAAGCATGTTGAGCTTCCTGTAATTGAATTTTAATGCGGTATAAATAACGCTGGTTGACTAATGTGCCGATGACGATAACGCTGACATCGCCGTTATTCATTTCTATTTTTGCGTGATTATACATAGGTGTCCGTCTTGATGGAAATGGTAATTATTCCTATTAGTATCTGAGGCCCAGCCATTAAATCCTTAACCCCACCGCCGGATTGTCCTCATTTCGACCTTGTTTGTTTTCGCTTGTAAGGGTTTTAATAAATATTGTAAATAGTAACAATTATCATTTGCGTTATTTGTTTTTAGTGTCTAATGTAGAGATTAATCGGTGTACGAATATCACCGAATCGACCTTGAGTGAGTAGGGTGGTCGACCTCGAAAAGACAATAAAACAACGAGTAGAAGGCATTACATATGAAGGTGAATTTTCTATGTCCTAAACATTCGGAATGGGTTTATAGCCATCCGGACGAAGCCGTGCATTTCCTCGCCAGAGACGAATATCAAGGCTCCATGCTTTTTGTTGATGGTCAAATTCGTGAAGCCATTGCCTACCTAGGCTGTGCCTTTGATATCGCCGCTATCTTGTATGAGCTGGATGAAGGGCAAAACACGGTACTAAAACGGAAATTAGAGTGTTTATCCAATTTGTTGTGCCAGGCCTTTGCAAAGCTGGGATTAAGCGAGTATTCCATAGCCGTGAAGTCGCGCATTGATAACTTGTTTTTTGACGTGATGTACGGCGAAGTGACGGTGCTCCATGCCTGAGGTAATCAGGCCACAATGTCGTCGCAAGTATATCGTCTGAGCTAGCCACCAAAAATCCTGACGACAGAAAATATTGCATGTGGGTGCGCCGTGAAAACGTTATTGGCAAAGTGGTATGGAGCAGCAAGTAACAGGGGCTAAGAAGCAAAACCCGCGTGGATTTAGCCAGACAAAAGGGGTTTTCCTGGTTTTCTGATGAGGTTCCAGTCGCAACTTGCTTCGGGTTTGCGTACACTTTGTTTCCTGCTCACCTAGCTTTTATACCACATTGCACAACTCTATTATGGCCTTACGCCAGCAAGAACTGGCTTGTTCAACCCGTCCGTTTATTACCCGGGGCAGCCGCGTGGTGCGTTGTGACGACTGCCTGCTGCCCCAGCTTGATTGTATTTGCGCTGCCCGTCCTTTGCCTTCTGCCAATAGCCCATTTGTGTTTTTAATGGCGAAGGGAGAGTGTTATAAACCCTCAAACACCGGGCGTTTAATCGCCGATGTGTGTAAACACAATCATGCTTTTGTGTGGTCACGCACTGCGCCTCAGCCTGAGTTGTTAGCCTTGCTGACAAACCCTCATTATCAGCCTATTATTATATTTCCCCACGAATCAGCACCCGCTCAGCGATGTATCTCGGCCGTGCCGGAAAATCCGAATAAGGTACCTTTGTTTATTATGCTGGATGGTACATGGCGGGAAGCGGGTCGCATGTTTAGAAAAAGTGCGTACTTACAAACATTTCCGGTATTGGGGATACAGCCTGAGAAGCTGTCAGCCTATGGGTTGCGCGAGGCGTCTCATGCTCATCAGTTATGCACTGCGGAAGTGGGTGTGGAAATTCTGAAGCTGGCCGGTGAAAACCCATCGGCACAAGCACTACACCACTATTTTTTGCATTTTAGGCAGCAATATCTAAAGGGGAAGCCCCACAGTAAGGGATAAAGCCGCTGAACAGACTTTCTTGTCTTGTCCCCTTTGTGGCACACTGGCTTTAGTTTACTAAGGGAAGTTGTGATATGACACTTAATCGTCCGTTATTCAAGCATATACGCAACCACAATGCGTTGTTCACCGAATTGGCTCAATACCGGCAACAGGCGGTCGCCAGTTTAGGTATGAAAGAGTATGAATTTCATAAAACGCCGAAGTTTGTGGATGGGCAGGGACGTCGACTGACCATCGAACCCGAGCGCAGCATTGTGTTGCCCAGTGTGCATGACTTAGCGGGAGTAAAGACAAAACTGGCGCAAGCCATTCCTTCGTTAACCATGGTTACCCACAGTGAAATTGGTTATCGCTATCCTACCGCCGCCCTTGCTGGTCTTGATGCCCCTTTTATAAAGCGAATGCGTTCAGAGTATTTTCATCGGGTGGATGAAGATCGCAGTATTTGTCGGCCGGTGAACTTATCTTACGGCATTAAAAGCCGGGGTAAGGCGGATAATCGTCAGGAATACGAAGTGTGGATGCCCGACGAAGCGCCGGATCAAAGCCCGCTGCCGTTACTCATAGATCGTTACGGGGAAGACTTACCTGACGACGTGCGCCATTTTGCCCAGCAACCTTCACGGGTACACGGGTGGATGGGGGTAAAACGGGCGGCATTTGAAGCCTTATACCAAAACCCTGCGGTATGCGGCGACCTTATTATTTGTGTGGCGTTAAGTGTGGATGCGTACAACATTGGTGCAAAACCGGATTTGTCCTTTTCCCCGGAAGCCGAAAGCTCCATTGCCGTTAGTAATGCCGAACTAGAATGGGAAATTGAAGGCTATTACGCGCCTAGGGAATGGCAGTTTCATCATGACGATGTATGGCGCGCCATTAACCATACTTTAGAAGCGATCAATGCCCCGCTAAGAGATTTTTACGGAAATTCCATTGTGCCCCTTACCGAAAGTAAAACGGAACGGATCCTCTCTACCATAAAAGCCATGGGCGTCACCACGGAAGAAATCGACGCGCTGGATCTTCAGCCTTGGGAGTTTGTGCAATCAGAAAGTTTGCATCGGGTGAAATCCCACGATCCCAGTCGTCCAGTGAATTTCTTAGGCCGACTTAATCGCTTGTTTTATCAGCCCGATCGCCAATTGCCTTCCCTTAACTGGATGCACGATCTCATCAGCTAGCAAGGGTGCGCCCTGGGGGTAAAACAGGGCGCATTATTGATGGCTTGGCGAGATTATCGGGCCAACCAGCCGCCATCTACAGCCAGCACAGTCCCGTGCACATAGTCTGAGGCCCCAGAAGCTAAAAAGACTGCAGCGCCGCTTAGATCCTCCGGTTGCCCCCAGCGCCCAGCGGGAATGCGGCCAACAATTTCCTGATTGCGTTTTTCATCGGCCTGTAAGGCGGCGGTGTTATTGGTGGCTATGTATCCTGGAGCAATGGCATTTACGCATATGCGTTTCGTTGCCCATTCATTGGCAAGTAACTTGGTTAACCCGGCCACACCACTTTTACTGGCCGTGTACGAAGCAACGCGAATGCCGCCCTGAAACGACAACATAGACGCAATATTGATGATTTTCCCCGGACGGGATTGAGCCACCATACGTTTCGCCACGCATTGACTAAGAAAAAACAGGGTTTTTAAATTCAGGTCCATTACCGTATCCCAGTCTTCTTCGGTGAATGCTAAGGCATCATTTCGCTTTATGGTGCCCGCATTATTTACCAGAATATCGATGGGCCCCAGTTCTGCTTCGGCGTCACTGACCATGTTGTCCAAACCAGCGGTACTCGATAAATCGGCTTGTATTTGCACGCAGCGGCTGCCCGTAGTTTCAATACACTTCTGGGTTTGGTCGGCAGGGGTACGACCAACAGCCACTATGTTTGCGCCAGCTTTTGCCAGCCCAATAGCGATCCCTTGTCCAATACCGGTATTGGCACCGGTGACTAAAGCAGTTTTCCCTGATAAATCAAATGGGTTCATGGTGGTCATTCTCTTTCATAAGGGCCAAAAATTGGCGCGATCATTCGGGTTGTGTGTATTGGGTGGTTTTTATTAGCTTCCCGGCCTTGTCTTTAACAACCGATAGCCAGGTTGCGTGAACTGTTACGCCTTCATATTGCATATTGCCTTTAGGGGCGTACAAAAAGGTTTCTACATAGTTTTGGGAGGTAATTTCTACGCCCTGCCAATGGTCTGAATGTAACGGGGTGACAGATATCGGCGGCGTGGGAGCATCACTAAACAGGGTTTTTGGCTGCATAACGGTTAAAAATGCCATGTTTTTAGCCGGTTCAGCGTTTTCAATGAGCAGCGTTTTTAAACTGATGCGGCGAATATCATCGGGACGCTGGGGCGTCATCACCTCTTCTACCAAGGTTTCTTCTATACGTACCTTACGGCTTTGCGGGGCAATGGGAAATACGCTTAATGCTCCGTTGCCGTTTACAATTTCAAACTGGTTAGGGTTAATGTTGTCGGCAAATTTTTCTGAGTGAATGCGCCAGGTGTAGGTATGTTCAAGGGCGCTGGCTAGTTCATCTAAAAGAATAAAATACCCGCATTGGCTATTGATGATGTGTCGCGCGTTACGGCTTAATTGCATTTCTGGGTAATACATTTTACTGGATTCGCCCACCGCATAGGTGTAGTCATCCTGATTGTAAAATGTTTCGATTTGCGCCGTGGCTTCACGGGGCACGTCTTTCCAGACATTGAAGATCCCTTTGCAGTTTAAGTCGAACAGCTCTGGATCGCTTAAATCGGCGTTGTCCCATATTTTTTCCCCTACGCAGCCAGTGCCATCCACGGTGATCATATTGTGGATTTCGGCTTTAGAGGTACGGTTATAGCCTTCATCTATGGCAAGGTAGGTGCCGTTATGAATAAGAATAAAGCTGTTAAAATCCACGTGATAATGGGTCAGACTACGGGTATGCCATTGGTTTTGTTCATCCACCTGCCAGCTTAATGCCCATTGCTTGTGGCCGCCCGGCGGACTGCATTTAAATGACAGATGGGTGGCATCGATTTCCCAACTCGAACGCATCACTACCAAGCCTAAATCCGGGAAGCAAACCGACAAGGGTAACGCGTCAGGGGCAATGGGCTTAACCTTGGGTTGATACCAAATCATCTCTAAAAAGGCTTCGGGTAAAATGCCGGGAAAGATTTTGCTTTGATAAGCTTCGCGGAAAAGAAATTTTTCTCTTACCAGCTCGCCTAACCATTGGGCGTGACCGTTATTGTATTCACGGGCAATTTTGTAATAAGCCCCAATAGAATGAGAGCTACGTTTGTCATGCACATCGGCAAAGTTGACGTTTTCTTCCCAGTTAGGATTAGACTGATACAACCGGTAATAAAAGGTGTTTTTCAAAAAATCTGTTTCAAAGTGGTTGTTGCCACCGTCTTTACGAATAAGATCTGCAGCCACTAAAAAGAAATTAATGGCAAAACGCCAATAGCCGGTACCTTCGTAATTTGAGCCGTCTTCAGGCATGTACTTAAATACGGTATCAAAATTGGTTTTAATTTCGTCTATCCACACCTGAGCGGGGGGATAATCGTCGACAATGGCGTAAGCGGTGGTAAGCAAGCCTGCGTAGTTGATCCAATTATGGTTTTGCCAAAAATTCGTTGACCAGCAGTGGCCCAGGTTTTCTTGTCCGTAATCAAATATCTTATTGCCTTGTAAAATCAGCTTCTCTAAAAATTGTTGTCGTTCATCATCACTCAGGTGGTCTTTTAGCCAATCGTAAGATAAGCCCAAGCCAAACAGTAACCACGAGGCGCTTAAATCTACATCCACCAAAAATCCATAACCCCACACATCGTACCCTACCGCAGTGAAGATCCAGCGTTTGGCTTCTTCAAGGTAGTGGGGCTGCTCGGTGAGTAAATATGCCAAGCTTAAATTGGCGCTGGCCATGCCCATATAGGTAACGCTGGTGGCTGGTGGCGTAACCGACAGTGGCTCGTTTTCATACAGGCGGCATTGTTCAATGAGCCGGGTAAATTGGTTTTTCCGGCAAGTGCCTAGCTCCGCTTTTAAGGTGTCGAGTTGCTCGTTAATAAGCAAATAATTCATGGTAGCGTTTAACCTTTTGTTAAGTGTTTTCACGTCGAAAATGGTTGTTTTCAACGTGGTGGCTAAAAAGCATTACTTTCCGTAAGTGCATGATGGGGCATTGTCGGCGCTGGGTGTTACCGCAATGGTTTTTCTTGAACCTGCCCAAATCATTAGCGCGCTTAATACACCGATCACCACGGCAAGTATAAGGATAGCCAAGCGTCCCGTTGGGGGGTTAGGAAAAAACAGCATACAACCCACAAAAACCGCAATGGCGGCACCAAACCAACCCACCACGTTTAATTGTTTTAAATCGTTCCCTTCGCCAATTTCCTTTTCAAAATCAATAGGTGTACGAATAGTCGTAAAAAAGGCATCCACCCGTTTTCGGTGTTCGGAATGTTTTGGCGGTGCAAAAGGGATGGTTAAGAAGAACGCCAGCGAGCCGGTAAGCAGTACGCCGAAAAACTGGTGCTGGAAATTCCACGAAAAGCTATCGCTGATGGTGTGTGAAAAGCCAAAGTTCACCAAGGGGACTTTGAAAAAGGCGATGCACGAGAATATCAGGGCACAGCCAATGGAAAACAGCGCCGCCCACCACGGGGTACGGCGAATAAACAGCCCCCACAATAAGGGAATGGTGATTGGTGTAGACAGCAAAGTGCCTACGCTGATCATCACTTCAAAAATACCAATGCCTTTTTGGCCAGCAAAGTACATGGCGAGTAAAATAATAAACACTCCCATTACCCAGGTAAGCTGCATGCCGTAGCGCAGTAGTTGTTTTTCACTTTTCGGCTGCCACTTAAAAAAGCGCACCAGTTTGGGGTAGATGTCTTTGACCAATATGGCCACGTTAGTGTTTAGCCCAGTATCCATAGAGCTCATGGTGGCAGACAATATGGCCACCACAATAAGCCCCACCAAACCTACTGGAAGTAAGCGCATACTCGCTACGGCATAGCTGGCCTCAGCTGGCTTGCTAATAGCAAAGCCGTCTATCATTTCGGGGTATAAAATACGTGCAGCAATGGGAGGTACAAACCAGATAACGCTGCCCATGGCCATTAAAATGGCACATAACAGGGCGGCTTTTTTGGCCTCTGCCCCGTCTTTTACCGAAAAATAGCGGGGCGCGGCGTTAATAGAATTAAATACGATAAACTGCTTAACCACCATGGCGCTGGCCCAACCCCAAGTGTAAGCACCGCCAAATAAGGTGGCTGAGTTCACCATTTGATAGTCTTCGGTTAGCCCTTTTATTTGTATTTGCTCAAATAGGGCAGACACACCGCCGATTTCACTGATACACAGCCAGGCCACAATCACGGTTAAGGGCACCAAGATTAACCCCTGTAGAAAGTCGGTGGCCATTACCGCCCAGCGCCCGCCGGTGGCGGAATATAACAGTACCACTATGCCACACACGACAATTACGTGATATATGTCGTAGCCAAACACAGCGGAGCAGAAGATCCCTAAGCCATATAAGGCCATGGCAGAATAAAGTAACCGCACGGGGACTTCGTAAAAGGCATAGAAATCGCGGGTAACGTTACCAAAACGCTTGGCGATGGCTTCAGGAAAGGTGGTGACGCGCATTTGCCGTAGCCATGGCCCCATAAACAGGTAATTGACAAAAAAGCCGAGCACATTGCCTAGAAAAATAAAAATAACCGAAAAGCCCGATTCATAGGCAATACCCGCTGCGCCGGTGAAGGTCCATGCGCTAAAGGCGCTCATGAATGCACTGGCGCCCACTAACCACCAGGTGCCTTTACATCCGCCTTTAAAGTAATCGTCGGTATTGGCCGAGAATTTCTTAAACACCAGCCCTACGGTCACAATGAGAATGAGATAGCCAAAAATGACTAAATACTCGAGATCAGAGATGGCTATCTGAGGCATAAGTGTGTTCTCAAACGTAATGGCAAGGTAAACAAAATGCGCTTAATGCTTGCGATAAATTTACAATTTAAAAACATACTGACGTATTTAAAAGGTAATGTCCAGAGTTGCGCAGGCCACGTTTTATATGAACATAAAACGTTTTACTAAAAGGCACCGTTAAACCGGTGTAGGCAAAGCCTTTAGCCGGTTAATTCAGTTCGTTGGGTGGCGTGGTAAAAGGCATGGTGCCGCTTAGTGTGTCTAGAAATGCCCGTAAATCGTGCATTTCTGTTTTAGTTAACTTTAACGGCTGTATTAAGGGAGAGAGTGTCGCTAAGGGAACCGTATTCTTTGTATCGTGGAGGGGGGCATTTTGCCACCAACCTGCATTATACAACGCCAAAAGGTTGTCCAAATTGCTTATTAAACCATTGTGCATATAAGGTGCAGTATGGTTAAGCCCGCGTAAGTTAGGCGTTCGAAATGCACCTACATCGGTGGCTTGGCCGGTTACGCGGTAGCGACCTTCAAAATTGCCTACTGCTTGAAATGACGTGCCAAGGTGATGAAATTTATTGTCAGATAGTTGGGCACCGTTGTGGCAATTGATACACCGGGCTTTGGTTCTAAACAGATGCAGGCCGTGGATCTCTGCATCGCTAAGTGCGTGCCGTTCTCCCCGCAAAAAACGGTCGAACCTGGTATTCGTAAGGGTTAACGAACGTACATATGTAGTAATGGCATTAGTTATACGCGAGGTCGTTACTTGCGCGGTACCAAAGGCTTTTTCAAATAATGGCAAATAGTCGTGCAATTCACTGATGCGCGCGGTGGCAGCCGATAGGGATGCAGCCATTTCAATGGGATTGCTCCATGATTGTACGACTTGTTGCTCTAAGGTGTTGACGCGACCGTCCCAAAACACAGAACTCAAATAGGCACTGTTTACTACGCTAGGAGTATTTAAAGTATGTACTTGGCGGTTATGACCAATAGATTTTCGCCGTCCATCGGCCCAGCCTAAATCGGGATCATGACAATTTGCGCAAGCAATTTGCTGAGACTTTGATAACCGCCGGTCAAAAAATAAGTATTTGCCTAGTTCTCGTTTTTCGGCTGAATAGGGATTTTCTGGCGGATAAGGCGGCTGCACTGGCAACGGTGCTAGAGGAGAATACTGCGCCCCCTTGTCAATGTGGGGCGCAGGCCAGTGCTCTTGTGGGCCACGGTAAACCTCGGTGAGTGCGTCGCTACTCACCGGGAAAACCCAGAGCCCAACGAGAATGCTAAGAATGCAGCCAGTTTTGGTCAACATGTATTGAATACTCAGATATTGATACCGAATTCCAGCCAGAACTGTCGACCAATACCAAATAGCTGTACACCTTCTTCTGCTCGGATCACGTTGGATTTATTGGTTAGGTTAACCACATCCACTTTTACGTAAGGTTCGGCATTAAACATTGGCAAGGTATAGTGAACAGAGACATCCCAAGAAAAGGTAGAACCTTGCTCAACCACCTCATACATATCTAACCCGGTGGTGTCATCCTCGCCTGTTTTTGATACCGCTTCGTAACCTGAGGTGAAGGTAAACCGATTACTCAGCGTAAGCCGGTCTTCTAGGGCCGTGGTAAAGACATCCACATTGGCTCTGATGGGTACCGAATAGTCTGCCGCTTGTAATTCATAGCGGGAAATTTCCTCACCTTCAAAGATCACGTTTTCTTTGGCATCTTCGGTACCAGAATAGCCACTGAAGTATTGTTGATCGGATTCTTTTTGTGTCCATGACAACATGGTGTTAACGCGCCACGATGCCGCTAGCCATTGATAAGCGGGCGTACGCCAATAGACATCAACTTGCTGGGTAGTACTTTGGCCCCGATTAACATACTGATATAAACCCGTATCGCTATCATAGTTGGTGCGAATTTCATCTTTCCCTTCTCGTCGCACAAACTGAATGCCGGCTTGGCTGTGCCACAATGCTGTGGACAATTCGAGGCTAAGTTCATCATTAAAGGGGGTATCAAGATCGCTTTCTAACCATTCATCATTGCCAGAAAAGGTTTCGAAGGGCGAGGTGGGATCATATTGGGTTTCTCGCCGTACCGTGGTGACATATTGCTTTTGAAGATCGGCGAGTTTGTAAGACAAAAAGGATTTGCCGTAATAGCGATTGGCGCCAATTTCAAAACGGGTGCTGTCGTCGGCACCAAAGTAACGGCCAAATGAAACCCGGGGCGCAATATTGTTATTGGCGAGAAAGTCGTCGCGGGTGGCGCGTAAGCCCCCATGATAAAACCAGTGGTTTACCATGCCATCTAATTGTAGGTACGCTGCCAGATTCATCGATAAAAAGGCGATATCGCCGGCGCCGTAGGTAACTTCTTCATACAGGTAGTGTTCGTCGTAGGGGACGGCACCATTTAAGCCGTTTAAGTCTGATAAATTTTCTGGGTAAAACTGCGATTCTACATAGTCTTGTGCCCGGTGCTGTTGTAAATCGACCCGCTTGATTTCTGCCCCCCAACGCAAATTCGTCACCTCATTGACGGTGGTTATCATATCGGCAGAAGCGGTGATCACCGTTTGTTGTGTTTCTAGCGAACCATAACTGCCAACGTATTGGTTATCGGTATAAAAGTTACGCCCGTTGTAGGCAGATAGCGTTTGTGAGTCGCTGTCTCGGGCATTATCGCTAAAGTTGATAGCTAACGTTGTATCAACACGGGTGGCGCCATAGTCATTGCCAAAGTTTACACTTAGGTTAGTGCCCTTAATGTTGCTGGTATAATCAGAATTTAAAAAGTTAATTAAAAATGAGTCTTTTGAATAGTCGCTGTGGGCCAAGGTAACGTATAAATCATAAGGCACGTCAAGAAGGTCTGCACGCACAGTGGCGAATCGTGAATGGCTTTCGAGTTCGTCTTCGGTTTCACGTAAAAATACATTCCCTGTTTCTAAGAAGTAATCGAAATCGTACAGTACAGCCAATGTCGAGGTACGTTTTTGAACCGTTGATGAGCGTTTGTCGCTGTAACCGGCAAAAATACCAATGTTACCCACCCGGGTGCGACCAGAAATCAGGGTTTCGGTTTTATCGAAGGAAGGCTGAAACTCACCGGGTATACCCGTGACACGTTGCGCGGCACCGTCTTCAAAGTCACTTAGCTGCGTTGGATCGATATGAAATGATGACCAACTGTCCTTGGTGATCCTATGACTTACCGAAAATTCGGATTCGCCTTCAAATTTACGGGTTTTGGCTTTGACTACACCACCTGTAAAACCCCCTTCGCTAGCCGCTGCATTGCTATCGATCACTTCAATTTCAGATAAAAATGATGGCTCTATAAAAACCGATTGGGAGTGACCGGCCACTGATGTTCTGCTGGGATAGTCGCCACCAGAAAGTTTGTTTGCGGGGTCAAGAAAGCTATCGATGCCTGCGTTATCCAGCTGAATATTATTTTGATAAAAGGCTGCCCCACGAATAGAAAATTCGGCAGGTTCCAGATCGGATTGCTGTAAGCTGTTGCTGGCAGTGTCACTAACCCGTACCGAAGGAATAATAGACAATGATTCACTTAAATCTGAACGTCTTGATTGACGCATATCTTCATTTTTAAGGGTTTTGTTTGGGATGACCTCTGCGGATTTTACGGCAGTGACATCTAGTTCTGGCAAGGGGATGTCTTGTGCCAACGTGGCGCCTGAATGAAGAATCGCAAACAGAGACAAAAAGCATTGAGTGTGTTTCATTGTTGATACTAATTTAAATGATAATTGTTTTTATTAGTGTCTCACGGAGGTGTATTTAATTTCAACATATTTTGGATTGGCCGAATAATTTATTATTGATATTCCCATGTTCCCTATTTTCGAGCAGGCTACCAGAGCGGGCAAAATGGGGTTATTTGTTGTGGTTTCATAAGCTAAGAAACACATCATGGGAATAAAAGGACGAAAACCTGATCCTTTCTGTATTAGAATTGCAAAACAAAAGAGTCGAGTTAAAACGACGGAGGCGTAGTGCTAAGTGAACTTTCGTTAGGCGGCATGCTGTTCAGCCCAATGGTAGTGATGATACCACTGGCGTTTGCGTTGTCGTTGATCACCCGTTATGTGCTGTATGCTACGGGTATCTATCAGAAATTATGGAAACCGCCTTGGGTGGAAGTGGCACTTTTTGTGTGCTATTTGGCCGCTGCAGTGCGGATACTTGCGGGGTAAGCATGGGAAAATACCTTCGAATTGGACTCACTTTTTTAGTGATTATTGTTGCGGTGATTTCCGGGCGCTGGGTGTGGGAATATTATCTGTATTCACCCTGGACCCGTGATGGCAAAGTGCAGGCAGATATTATTACCGTGGCGCCGGATGTGTCTGGTTGGGTGACGTCGCTGGCGGTAAAAGACAAACAAGGGGTGAAAAAAGGCGAGACGATTTTTCAAATCGATACCCGGCGCTATCAGGCGGTGGTGGATGAAATGCAGGCGGCGGTGAATAACAAGCAGCTGGCGTTAGATTTAGCCAACCACGAACTTGCCAGGCGGGTAGGGCTCCAAGCCAAAAACAGTATTAGTGCCGAAGAGCTGGAAAGCAGCCGCATTAGCGCCAGCATGGCTAAAGCCGCCTTGCAATTGGCCCAAGCTCGGTTAGCCAGTGCACAAATAGACTTACAACGGGCAACGGTGAAAGCCCCCATCGACGGCGTGGTTGTGAATTTAAAACTGCGGCAAGGTAACTATGTGCAGCAAGGTACGCCAGTCATGTCCATTGTGGCAAAAGACTCCCTGTACGTTACCGGCTATTTTGAAGAGACCAAACTGCCACTTATCTATGAAGGGCAAAAGGCAACCATCACGCTTATGAGCGGCGGCGAACCTATCAAGGGCACGGTGATGAGTATTAGTAATGCCATTGCGGATAGCAACACCGCCACCAATAGTCAGTTGTTACCCCAGGTACAGCAAACTTTTAACTGGGTGCGATTGGCCCAGCGGGTGCCGGTGGATATACGCATTGATTCGGTGCCTGACAACATTCGGCTGGTGGCGGGTATGACGGCATCTATCAGGTTAGACACCCACAGTGAGTAGTACCGCCAAACGTTTAGTTGGGGCATATCTTATGCCCAACCGAACGTCGCTGATCTTTGCCTTCAAAGGGGTGATTTCCATGGCCATGGCATTGTATGTGGCTATGTGGATGGATCTCGATCGGCCATACTGGGCGTTGGTGTCGGCGGTATTTCTTCAGGTGCGTCCCGAAACCGGTATGGTGCTGGAAAAAACCGTATGTCAGGTATTAGGCACGCTGCTGGGCGGCACCTTTGCACTCATCATCCTGAATTTCTTTTTGGCCTATTCAAGTATTGTATTGTTTTGCTTGGCTATGTGGCTGTGCTTGAATGCCAGCTTATCGTCATTGGTTCGGCGCATTAATTTCATCTATTTTTTTGCCACGGCCAGTGTCACGCCCTGTATCATCATTTTGCTGACAATGGCGACGCCGGAAACCGTCAGTAGCCAAAGCATTTTTAATATTGCTCAAGAACGGGTAAGTGAAATTATTGTGGGGTCGGTATGTGCCATGTTGGTGTCGTTAATACTTTGGCCCCAGCGGGTGGAAAAAGTGCTTCAGCAGCACGCTCAGCATGCCATCAATGAAGCCATGGCGTATTTGGCAGTGGAGCTGGCCATCGATGGCTCTCACGAGCAGCGACATGCCCATATCGACAGTACACTGGAATCCTTAACCGCATTGAATGACGATTCCAGCGCGGTGGTATTTGAAGGCCCTAATGGACAGCGTCAGGCGCGGGCTGCCACGGTGATCTGCAATAAGATCTTGTCCTTGGTGGCTGTCGTGCAGATATTTGGGCGCTTACAGCGAGATAACCCTTCGTTATTCTCCGACAATATGAAAACCCTGCTGCAGAATTTACGTGAAGATGTGGGGCTTATTGGTAGTTCGGATGATTTTGATGAATGCTATACCTTGGCCCAGCAACAACGTCGAAAGTGGCGCAAGCTGTTTGACTCGGATGAATTAACGCCACTGGAATACCGGTTATGCCGTAACGCAGAAGAAATGGTGGCCGATTTGGTGATTATTTTGCGGGCCTATCGGGCCTATCGGGCCATGAGTGGCGGCGAAGCCTCCAGTCTTAAAGCCTCCTCGCTTATTCCTTATCGCGATCCGCTGGTGGCGCTGACAACCGGTTTTCGTACCTTTTTGGTGTTTTCCATTGGTGCCGGTTTGTGGATTGGCACTGGCTCACCGGCGGCCATCATGTTGATGATCTTGCCGGTTATTTTTTCCATCATGTTTGCTCGCTTGC
This sequence comes from Alteromonas sp. 14N.309.X.WAT.G.H12, assembly GCF_036697315.1. Lineage (NCBI taxonomy): Bacteria > Pseudomonadati > Pseudomonadota > Gammaproteobacteria > Alteromonadales > Alteromonadaceae > Alteromonas > Alteromonas sp. 14N.309.X.WAT.G.H12. The sequence continues at coordinate 88,740 of NZ_JBAHZB010000002.1, read as the reverse complement.
CCTCTACAGTGGTTAAAAAATCCTTACGAGGCGTGCTGATTGGCGCAACAATGGCCATCCCGGTGGCGATTTTTTACGCCTTGAATCTCATTGCTCAAAGCAGCGGCGACTACCCACTTTTGGTGATGATTTTAGGCGTGCCCTTGTTTCTTGGCTTAATGCTGCTGTCTCACCGTGCTTTACTGCCCTACGGACTGGGGTTTTGTATTCCCTTTGTGATTTTAGTGCAGCCGAGTAATAACATGACTAGTTCCCTTTCGGTGGACTATACCGCCAGTAATGCACTGGCAATAATGACCGGGCTAATTGTGCTTTATTGGGTGTTTAAATTATTTTCCGGGCCCGGTATGGCGTTAATGCAGCAACGATTATTTATGGTTACCCGCAACGATCTGATGAAAGTGGGCACAGCCCATCACGATCTCGATTGGTTTAATGCCCGAATGTGTGATCGCCTGTTACGTTTGTCCAGCTATGAAAAGGGAATGGCTGCTCAAGGCCGAATTGTCACCGATTTGGCATTAACCGGTTTGAACCTGGGGCATCTGATTATGCGCATAAAAAAATGGGTCGATGGGATCAGCTCGGAATCCTTGACTCAACTGCTACAAGCCTGGCAATGGGCATTGGCCGAGTCTTATGTTTTGGCGGCGCATGGGGAAACACCGGCGTTAATGAACCCGGTATACCGGCAAATTATTGCGGCGTTAGAGCAACAACAGGCCCCGGCTGAAAACATCGCCATGATAGAAGGGGCCTTTGAGCGGATTAATCTGACTTTTGAGCGCACCGCGAAAATGGTAAGAACCGCCGATACCCGTCAAAAATCACCGACGGCGTCGTTGACGGAGCATTAACGGTTTGATTGCTAGTTACTTCCAGCTTGTAATGCGACAGCCTTTTATGGCGTAAAAAAGAATAAAGCCATAACAAGGAATGGTCATCCAGTAGGCATCCAGTACGCCCACATGATCAGAAATCAGTCCAAATACCATGGGCAATATGGCACCGCCCGCAATGGCCATAATAAGCAGTGCCGAGCCGCGGGCAGTAAATTTTCCCAAGCCTTCTAATGCCAACGGCCATATTGCCGGCCATACAATAGCATTGGCCAAACCGAGCAGGGCTATACAGGTAATGGGGTTAGGCAAGGTAGCAATGCCAGTCCAGTCCCATAACACGGTCGAAAGCATATTGCTATCTGGGTCGGTAAAGGGAATACAAAACGTAAGCACAATGGCTAAACAGGCCGATACCATCAGTAATTGATGTTGGGTGAGTATACGGGGGATTAGCAGCAACCCTAATACATAACCTATAACCATAAAGAACATGGTGTAGGAGGTTAAGCCAAGTGCGCCGGGAACCCCAAGTGTAGACCCCGCCAAGCCAATGGTATCACCGGCAATGACTTCTACGCCCACATAGAAAAACAGAGCAATAACACCTAACACCAATTGAGGAAACTGTAAGACAGAGCCACTGGGTTGCTCGGCATCTTTTTGTGCGCTTGTTTCGTTTTCTAAGTTCAGTTCAGGCAACTTGGAAGCCCGTAAGGCCAGCGCCAGCACAATTAAGGCAATCGCCATGGCGATATATGGCAGCACAAGGCTGTCGGCCAGTGACTGAATTTGTATTTGCCGTTCGGCGTCGGGCAAGGCGGCAACACTTTGGGCGGTAACGCCTGAAAATTCTCCTAGCACCAGTGCGGTAAATACCACAGGTGCTAACCAGCCTGCGCCTTTATTCAGCAAACCCATAATGGAAATACGCACTGCCGCACTTTCTGGCGGCCCAATTTTCACCAGATAGGGGTTGGAGGCAGTTTGTAGAATGGTAAGGCCCGAGCCCACCACAAACTGGGCTGTAATAAAGAGTAAGAAGGTTTGTGCTTCGGCGGCAGGAACAAACAACAAGCAGCCTCCGGCAATCAGTGCCAGCCCCAGGGACATGGCATTGCGATAACCAATTTTATTCAGCACAAAGGACATGGGCAGCGCCATGACAACATAGGCAATATAGAAACTAAAGGCGATAAGCAACGCCTCGGAACTGGATAACTGACAAACAATCTGCAAAAACGGAATAAGGGCACCGTTTAACCAGGTAATAAAGCCAAACACAAAAAACAAGGTGCCAATGATCACCATGGGCATGAGTGGAGAGGTGGCCGGTTGCTGTTGCGGATTTGTTGTCATTATTTTTTCCTTTTTGTTTACCGAGACGTACCTGCGTATTCCTCGCTACGACATCAATTGGCCATTACGCCATGTGCCTGTAATTGATAGTTTGTCATCTAAGGTTAACCAGTTTGCCTGAGCGCCTTCCTTAAGTGTACCTATGGTATCGCTTAATCCCAAAAAGTGAGCCGGCGTGGCAGTGGCCATTTTTAATGTGCTATCAAGGGGAAAGCCCAAATCAAAATGGGTATTTTGAATGGCTTCTTCCTGCGTAAGGACCGAACCGGCCAATGTACCATCTTCCAGCTTTAACGCTGGGCCTTGGCGTAGTACTTTAACACCCTGATAGTAAAAATGATCTTTATCGCTAGCCGCAGGTGCCATGGCATCGGTGATAAGCATCAGTTTTTCATCGCCTTTAAGCCGAATGGCCAGGGTTGCGCTTACCGGATGCAAGTGTTGATGATCCACAATCAGCCCGCAATAAATATCGTCGCGGTATAATGCCGAGCCCACGGTGCCAGGCTCTCGGCCGGTCAAAGGTGACATGGCATTGTACAGATGCGTCGCGGCAGTGGCACCGGCATCAAACGCGGCAAAGCACACGTCAGCGGTGGCATTGGTATGACCTAACGAGACAATCACACCGGCATCGGTTAAGCGACGTATATCCGCCGCAGAGACGGTTTCTGGCGCCACTGTTACCATTACAGTGCCTAAATCTTTGCGGGTAAACAGGGCAAATTCTTGGTCACTTAAGGGGCGAATATATTGCTTACTGTGCATGCCTTTTTTGGCGTTGCTTAAATGGGGCCCTTCAAAGTGAACGCCGGGAATCGCAATGGGATCCCATTGTCTGGCGCTAGCGATGGCATTCGCCCCTTGTTTCATTACTGACACATCATCGGTAATGAGCGTGGGCATTAAACTGCCGGTACCCGTTGACAGAAATGCATTTGCCATTTGCTTTAAAGTGTCGACGGTGGGGGCGTCATTAAACTGTACGCCGCCACATCCGTTCACCTGAATATCCACCATTGCGGGCATTACCAGCCCATCCAGTACAATGGCGTCTTCGGCAGAAGCATGGGAGATCAACCGGGTAATACGGCCATTTTCCACCTCAAAACGCATATTATTCAGTAGTGAATAGCCATCGAATAATTGTGAAGCAAAATAGCGGGTCATGATTACACTGTCTCTGTTACTTTTTTAAGGCCTACGGGGCTGTCTGGATCCATATTCAGGGTACGGGCAGCCAGTTCTATATCAACATAAAAGCGCTGCATAATAAGAAGCGGCGCCACCAGTGGGTGGGTTGTACTGTCGGTTTGCAGCATAGGGCAAACCGCTGCACCACGGCTTTTCACTTCTTCAATTTGTGCACGATGATATTGTGCCGAGGCATCTTCGATATGTACATCAAGAATCGCTACGCCGCGGTTTAACAGCGATATGGGGCCATGTAAGAATTCAGCACTGCTGAAGGCTTCGGCCTGAATACCGCACACTTCTTTTAATTTCAGGGCGATTTCCCGGGAGATGGCATAACCAAATGCCCGACCCAGCACAACGCAACGTTCCATGGGACGAAGGGTGTCGGCAAGTAGCACAGGCTGACGGGAAAGCACTTCTTCCATTTGCTGCGGAAGGGACGCCAGTGCCGCAATTAGTGAAGTATTATCGGTACAAACAGCCACGATATTTAACAGGGCATATAAGCTTGCCAGATAGCTTTTCGTTGCAGCGACGGCCACTTCCGGGCCAGCACACAAGGGGATGAAAAAGTCAGCAACGTCTTTAAGGGGCGAACTTTCGTCGTTCACCAGGGCAACGCACAATGCGCCTTGCTCTTTTGCCATGCGCGCCTGCGCCAGAATATCCGGGCTACGACCCGATTGGGAAATAATAAACACTAACGCTTTACTTAAACGCAGGGTTTTACCGTAAACACTGTTTACCGAAGGCGCTGCGGCGGCCACAGGTAACCCCATTTGGGTTTCGATGAGGTATTTACCAAATACGCCGGCGTGATCAGACGTACCACGGCCAATCATGTAAACAAATTCAGGATCTTGGCGTTTAATGGCATCGGCAAGGGCAACAATTTGTTGTTTATTTTGCGTTTGTTGACGACGGAAAACATCGGGTGTTTCGGTAGCCTCGGCGGCCATTTTTGTCATTTGTGCCATTTTCAGGCCTCCTTAAATGCTTGTCGCGCCAGCACTACTGCACCCATTTCCGGGGGATTGAGCGCTGGGCTTAAAAGTTGTTGAACGTGAGGCGTAAACCAGCCTGTCCAGTGGCTGGATAAACCGCCAATAACAGAGATGCGTTTTGCGCCAAGATCGCTTAGTCGTAAAATCACCGCTTCTAAATAGGTTTTTCCGTCTTCCATAATGGTGGTGGCAATGGGGTCGTGTTTGTAGACATGATTCACCACTACCGGCGCTAATCGCGCGTAGTCGCGGCTAGTAAAGCCTAAGGCTTCGCCTACAATTTTGCGGGTATTGTCGGTGCCCAGTGCCCGGCACATGGCACTGACCATGGGCGTAGAAGGGCGCAGTTTATCTAGCGCTTCTAAGGTGTAACTAAGGCCGCACCAGCCTAACCAAGCGCCGCTGCCTTTGTCCCCTAAGGGAAAGCCATGACCACCGATCGCCGTATGCACATTGTTCACGCTGGCAAAGGACGAACTGCCTGTGCCTGTGATCACAATGGCTCCCTCAGGACTGCCGTGTGCGCCTACGCAGGCGACGTGTAAATCGGTGGTCACTTTGACCTGACGAAAGGGCAGGGGCCAGTTTTCAGCAATGGTGCGGTAAGCTGGCACATTTACCCCAGCCAACCCCAAACACACTGACAGTTTCTCCTCGGTGAGGCCGGGTATATTGGCCGCTTGAACGGCTTGATGTGCAGCTTCAACAATGGATTGAAAGGCTAGGTCGGCATTTTGTACGGGGTTGGCTGGCCCAGCTAACCCTTCTGCCAGTAACTCACCATTGGCGTTTTCCAATCGTGCTTTACATTTTGTACCGCCGCCATCAATGCCGAGAAAATACCGTTGCTGTGCCACTAACTCAATCCTTAATTAAACTGTCTACAGGTGTCTTTTTTACCGATTACACCATCACCTTTAGCTTAACAGTAGTGATTTATGGCAACGTTGTCAATTTAATTTGTAACGCCTTGCTACAATCCTTTCACATTAAGCCTTTTGGCGCTGTATTCCTTTAGAATAGGGCTATTGACGTTGCATCACCGCCGAATAAAAGCGTACTGCATTTATCATATTGTCTATGCTCACTTTTTCGTTGGTGCCATGAATCGAGTCTACATCCGACAAGGTAATAACCATGGGGGTAAAACGATAAGCATTGGTGATTTGTGAGTAAAAACGGCTATCGGTGGCGGCAATAGTGATCCCCGGCGTAATGATGGTATCAGAGTAAATGGCACCGGCGGCTTCAGATAAATCTGCAAACCCTTTTGTGTCTGAGGGCGCAACGTTGGCTGCCTCAAAGGCCTCTAAAGGCTCAATTTTTATTCTGTCGTCATCAATGGCATTTTTTACCCAGGCTATAACATCATCAATGGTGTCTCTGGGGTGCAAGCGAAAATTCACCGTCGCCGTGGCTGTTGCCGGAAGCACATTGGCTTTTACGCTGCCCGATAACATGGTGGGCGCAGTGGTGGTTCTTAACATGGCATTGCCGCTAGGGCTGCTGGCCAAAAAGTTGTTAAGCAAAGGCTTAAATAACCACATATTGGCAAACAAAAAGCGTTTAGGAAAATCCATATGACGGGCAATATTGCTGTACATTTGCTTGCTTACGCCTTCCAGTGAGCCGGGTAGCGGGGCGTTGTGTAGCTTCACCAAGGCATTGGCAAGCAGGGTTACTGCGGTATCTTCTGGTGGCATCGAGCTATGACCGCCGGCAGCGCTAGCGGTAAGCTTAAGGTTAAGAAAGCCTTTTTCGGTAACGTTAATGCTGGCAATGTCTTTGTCTACGCCAGGGGCAATGCCCCTTAGCACAAAGGAACCTTCATCCAGTGACCACGCCAAGTTAATGCCGTTTTCTTTAAAATAGGTCATCACCGCCTGAGAGCCTAATTCACTGCCTAATTCTTCATCGTGGGTAAAGGCGATATAAATGTCGTTGGTGGGGGTGAAGTTTTGCGCTAGCAGGGCGTTAACCGATGCCATTAAGGCCACTACGGTGCCTTTGTCGTCTAAGGCACCACGGCCCCAAATCATGCCATCGGCAATGGTGCCGGCAAACGGCGGGTGCTGCCAGTTTTGCTCTGTGCCTGGATTCACTGGTACCACATCGTAATGGGCAGAAAACAAAACCGGCGCGGTGCTGGCGGTGCCTTGCCAGTGTAGCAACAAGGTGTGCTGGTTAAAGCGTTGTACCGAAAGGGTGGTAAAAACCTTTGGGTAAGTGTGTTCAAGCCAGGCAGTAAAATCGTTAAAGGCTTCGTTATCGTCAGCGTTACCGTTTTCTTGGGACAAGGTTTGAAACTGAATGGCTTCGGATAATTGTTGCGCCAGCTCATCTGCGTCGGGCGCCACGGCGATGGCATAGCTAGGCGCCGACGGTTTTGAGGGGGCAGAAAAGCGAACGGCGTTAAAGACCAATACGCCCAGTAATAACACCAGCACCCCTGCTAAAGACATAAAAAAACGTTTCATGCTGTCATCCTTTTCTTAAAAAATACGGTGTTGTTATTGTTCTATTACTTTTCTTACTGCCTGGCGCATCGATTCAAATGCAATATCGTTAAAGTTAATTTGTTCGGGTTTCAGCCATGTGACACCGGCTATTTCCGCCTCTTGTAATGAAAATAGCGGCTTTGCGTTCAAATAGGCAACAAAAAAAGCATCGCAGGTGTGGTAACGCACATTGGCGTAGTCGTACACATTGGGTGACGACATCAGGTATTGCCATTGGGTTACCTTAATACCCAGTTCTTCTTCGGTTTCTCTTTGCATGGCTTGTTCTAAGGATTCGGTACAATCGACGAATCCGCCGGGTAAGCCCAGCTTGCCTTTGCCTGGGTTTTTAGCTCGCACGGTAAACAGTAACTGGCCATCGTGGATAAGGATCCCTGCGGCTGCGGTTGCGGCGTTTATGAAGAAGGTGAAATCACAGTGCTCACAATGATAGCGATTATTATCTAAGGTGAAGGCATCGCTTTTACATGACGGACAAAAAGAAAACGGGTCGGTTTGCATAAATACGAAATAATAAAAAAGAGATATACCTAGCATGCCAGAGGATGAGGGGTGGCGGCAAATTCTGTTTAGCTGGATGAATATATTGTTTGGGGCGAGGGGGACGCCATGGCTTGCGTTAGATGCGCCTTGGGTAAAGGGGCGTAAGATCTTTGTTTCCAAATGTGACTACCGGTTCCTTTTTTTGTTAATGTCCCCATAATAAGTACAGGTAAATATATCCAAGGTCGGAGATATTCTATTTTTCGTCAATGCGTTAGAACACAATGAAAGGTTTTTTTAAACAGGCGCTTTCGCCGCTGGAGCAATTGCTTGATGGCGTGAAAGACGCTGGGGATTGGTTTTCTCGAGAAACACATCGCTTTACTATTACCGGCTTAAGCCGTAGTGGTAAATCCATGTTGTTTACCAGCTTGATGACCATTTTAAAATACCGCAGTGAAGAACAATATCAGTGTTTGCCGTTGCTAAAGCGTTTGCCGGTAGAGCTGGTGGATGCCATGTGGCTGGAGCCCCTTGACGACTTCCCCATGTTTCCCATTGAAGAACATATGGCCTCACTGGATAAGGGAGAATGGCCCGCACCCACAGAAGATGTGTATGGGTTTAAGATGGTGGTGCGTTTACGTCAAACCAGCCAGTTAAAAAAGTATTTATTCCCCCATACCCAGATTGTATTTGAGTTTATCGACTACCCCGGTGAGTGGATCACCGATTTACCCATGTTGGGTAAAACCTATGCCCAATGGTCTGATTCCTCGCTAGCGCAACAGCTTACCGAACCTCAGCGATTTTACGCCCAGCAATGGCACAGCACGTTAGAGAAGTTCGATTTTGATGTACCACCCGAGGGCGAAGCGGCCCATGAATTAGTCACTTCATATCGTGAGTACTTACTTAAAGCAAAGGCTGCGGGTATAGCCATGTTGCAGCCGGGAAGCTTTTTGCTGGATGGGTCGGGTTTTGATTGGCGCGCACAAGGTTTTACGCCTTTACCCAGCAAAATAAGCAGTGACATCGATCATCCATGGACAAAATATTTTAGCCAGCAATTTACCCATTTTCAGAGCAGTTGGCTGCAACCGCTACGAGAAAGTACCTTCCGAGAATCGGACAAGCAAATTATTCTCATCGACTTATTTGAAGGGTTAAATCATAGCCGTCAGCACTTAGGGCAACTAAAAGAAACCTTAAGTCATCTTGCGGATGTGTTTGTGTATGGCGAGTCGAGCTGGTTTGCCAAAACCGTGTTACGGAAAAAAGAGATTGGCAAGGTAGCATTTGTGGCCACTAAATCGGATTTAATCCCCGAAGGGTATAAGCCTCAGCTTCTTTCACTTCTAAAAGATGTAAGTGCCGGGGCAACAGCCAAGCTAAGCCGGGATAACGTGGCGTACGAGCACTTTTTGGTATCGGCCATTAAAACCACCGATGAAGGTAGGCACGACACTGCATTGCGCTACACCAATAAAAATAAGGTATATACAGAAGCGAATTTTGAACCTGTACCAGACTCTATTCGTGGGATGTCGGAAGATGAACACTATCCGACGTTACAGGTAACGGTGCCTAACGATTATCTACCCCGTATTTTAAAAGGGCGTGGGTT
>NZ_JBAHZB010000002.1:0-79702 GCF_036697315.1 Alteromonas sp. 14N.309.X.WAT.G.H12 | reverse complement strand
TATGCAAAATACGGAACAAGACGAACCCCGTTATCGGTCGCGTATTACCGAAACGCCACTACACCAGAGTGCGCCGACCGAAACCATGCCCGAAAAACCGGATACGACGGAATGGGATGTGGATGGTCAGCGCGGATTATCTTTGAAAATAGTAACTATACTGTTTGGTGGTCTATCGATTATTGGCTTTATGGTGTTTAATGCACTACAGGAGGTGGTTGTGCAGTTTAGCGACCATCCGGTGGCATCCAGTATATTGGGCGTATTGCTGGGCGGCTTTATTTTATCGCTGTTGGCACTGATAGTACGTGAATGGTTAGGCTTTCGCGCGGTGGAAGCCTATGTGGATGCCCCATTAAACGTTGCAGCGCTGGCAGAGGATACCGATGTAAACCACGTAAAACAATGCGTAGAACGTCATGCCAGTCGATTTGGTAAAGACAGTTATGCAGCAAGGTGTTATAAAAACTATCAACAAGCTGTTAACAGTGACATGTCGGTGCAGGATATTACCGAGCTATACGAACGGTTGGTGGCTACCCCAGTAACAAAAAAAGCCGAGGAAATTCTTCGTAAAGAAGCGGTGGTAAGTGGCAGCTTGGCGTTTATTAGCCCTAACCACTTAATACAGACGTTGGCCATTAGCTGGATCAGTTTTCGTACCATTCGCCGCATTGCCCGGGTATTTGGCTTAAGGCCTGGCACCGCAGGAAGTTGGCGATTGTTTAAAGTGTTGGCGCAGAATTTAGCCGCACAAAGTTTATTTGATATGGCCACCGATGAACTGGCTAATCAGATCACCGGTTCGTTAGCCGCAAGAGTTATGGAAAACTCGGCGGAAGCGGTGGCGGCAGGCGCGTTGAATGTGCGCCTTGGCAGAACATTAATCAAATTACTTCGCTAATGGGCGAATAACAAGCGAAGTAATAACCAGTCCCTCAGGTCTGTTTAGCTCATCATTCAGACCTTTTCCCGCGTCGTTTTGGCGCGGGATTTTTTATGCTATTTAAGAATGTTTGTGCCGTCTTCCGGATCTCGTGACTGTTCGGCCTGACGGCGAATATCGTCATTGTCACTGGTCACATCTTCTTGAAGATTGTGCTCTTGTGCCGGGCGCTTAGGCGCTGGTTTGGTGGTATTGGCAGGCACAACCGGTGTGTTTTTTGGGTCGTTTACAGTTATTCCTTCGGGGAAAACCACTTCACGGGCATCATCGGGCATAGAAACTCCAGCATTCAGGTAGGCTTCTGTGAGCAAACGCATGAGTGATGATGCCATTTTCAGTACACTGGATGCCTCTACGTTTATCCAAAAATACACTTTTAGATTGATGGTAGACGAGCCCAGGTTATCAATAAGCACCATGGGTTCGGGTGTGGTTAATACGTGCGGGTGATCCTGCAATAGCGTAATAGCCAGTTGTCGCACATCGGCAATGGCATTGTCGTAACCCACACCAATGACAAAATGACCGCGCATGTTAGGGTTAGCGGTTAAGTTTTTTATAATGCCTTTGTACACGGTGGCATTGGGCAGCTGTATGTGATTACCGTCAAAATCAACTAGCGTAGTGGCCCGAGAGGTGACTTTTTGCACAACGCCGGTGTAACCGGTAATTTCGACCACATCGCCAATGCGAAAGGGCCGCTGAACAGTCAGCAATAAGCTGGAAATAAAATTTTCGGCGATGTCACGAAAGGCAAACCCCAATATCAAGCCGATAAGGCCCGTACCGCTAACAATGGCGACGGCAAACTCGGTAAGCCCTGCCATTTTCAAAAAGATGTATGCGCCCAATAAAATAATAAAAATGCTGACTGTACGGCGCATCACAGAACGTAGCAGTGGGCTAGCCGTCATAAAATGAAAAGGCTTTAAAACAAATGAGGCAACCGGAGAGGCAATAAAAATAAGCACAACAAAAATAGCCAAACCCAAGGCCACATCGGGTAAGTGGGTAAGGAGATCGGAACTTAGGGATGACAGCGGACTAGATGGTGTGGTGTCGGGCATGATGTTTACCTGTCTTTGAACGACAGCGTAAATACGACCCTAGAGGAATTTTAGACCAAAAAAAAGCCGGGACTAAGTCCGGCTTTTTTTAGCAGCACGTCAAATTAGATAACTTGAACGTTGCTTGCTTGAGGGCCTTTTTGGCCTTGTTCGATAACGAAAGACACTGATTGGCCTTCAGATAACGTTTTGAAACCGTCAGAAACGATTGAGCGGAAATGTACGAAAACGTCTTTTCCACCGTTGCTAGGCGTTAAGAAACCGAAACCTTTGTCTTCGTTGAACCATTTAACTGTGCCGTTTACTTGATCAGACATAATAAAACCTTTTTTAAATATAAATATAGTTGTGGTGCATAAACACCGGAAAAGCTATAGATAGAAATAGATAGAACTTACCTAGTAGAGCAAATGTATATCTATTCGACTTAAAAAAGGGAGTAGAGAAAACAGAGCAGTAGTAGAAAGCGCTTTAATATCTAAAGCCTGATAACTATACCTACGTGTGTTGGGGTTGTCTACTCTTATTTAAAATAAAAGTTAAAATTGTGATTATTTGGTGCATATGACTGCACCAGATTAGTTCAACAAACCCCTGGTGCAGGCTTTAAAAGACGGCGTGTTAGCTATAAAAACACAAATAGGCGGTAGGCGTAGAAACTTTAACGTCGAATGACTGGTTGGCATCAACTGTGAATGACGTACCGGTTTTATATGACTTCCATTCATCTTCGCCGGGGAGTTTAACGACTAGTTCGCCTTCTACTACCTTCATGAGTTCATGTTGGGTTGTGCCAAACTGATATTCACCTGGTTGCATAACACCAGAAGTGCAGGGGCCATTGGCCGATTCGAAAGCGATGGATTTTACTTTATCATCGAAGTAACTATTAACACTGAAAGACATGTTGAGATCCCTATAAAACGAAAGGCGACAGTGTGACGTATTCTTTGGGATGGGTCTAGTTTGGGTCTGTCTGAGCTGTGGCAAGAGAGTAAAAGTTATTAGATATTGAATTTGAGTTCGTGTAGTTTGGGCTCGAATATCACCTGTACCAAGTATAATCATATTAATGTAAGATTAAGTGCTTAGAATTTGCGATCTAAATTCTTTTTTTATTAGATGGTAAGAAAAGTGCATATTACCTTGATTCGATGTAGCTTAGGTTTTGTTTTGGCTTGAACGCAACGGTACGTTGCAACGATATTTTATGAAACCTGTTAGCTACATAAACAAGTAATTTGCTATTAAAACTCACAAGTTATTGATAATGTTGGTGATTTTTGTTTGTAGAGAAAGCTGCTTCTGAATAAGGGTAGGTATCTCGCATAAAATGGCTGATTATTAGGCTGATTTTTAATGTCGCACTAGTAATTCGGCTGGAAATAAGTGACTCTCATTGGTTACAGCAATGGAGGCGGAAAGGATTAATGGAAGTTTTGGGAATGTGTAAAAAAAATAATATTTTTATAGCCGCTACTTTGCTCACTGCGATCAGCTCACCCTCACTGGCACAAACTAAGCTTGAACCAACAGGTTTTCTTGCTGAGGCTACAACGCTGGTTGGATACGACGATAATATTCTCAGAACATCTGAAGAGTATGAAAAAAGTGATGCGTTTATTCAACTAAAACCAGAATTAAGTCTTACTGGGTTATATGGCAAGCATAAGTTTGTCGGCGAATATGAAGGTTTATACTCGCTCTATTCCGATCACAGTGAAGTGAATTATAACGACCACCGTTTGGATTTAAGAGGGATTTTTGACCACTCTTATAATCTTAATACTGTGATTTCAGCAGGCTACATTCGGCAACATGAAGAGCCTTGGGACACAGATCGAATTTTTAATGACTTTACCGAGTTTACGATTTTCGACAGATATTATGGTGATTTCAAAGTTGATTATGGTCGGGAAGATAGTCAAGGGCGTTTAACATTTGCCTACCGAAATACCACGACAGATTTTCGAAATAACGACCAAGATTATCGCGACAGGATCGAAAACAGGTACACCGGGCGTTTCTACTACAGAATTGGCGCAACTACCCGAATAGTTACAGAGGCCATTTATACCACTGCTGATTATGATGAGGTGACGGACGAGTTCGAAAGAGACAATGACAATATCGTGGTACGGACCGGTCTAGCTTGGGATATTACTAATTTAATTTCCGGTGAAGTAAAAGTTGGTTATCAAAAAAGAGACTACGATCTTGAGCAAGCAATAGATTCAGATGGCTTAAGCTACGAAGCTGAATTGAAATGGCTTCCTTCTACCTACACGACATGGAAGCTTAAGGCACGCCGTCTTACTTTAGACTCTTCGTTGGAAGATACTGGAGGCTTTTTAAGAAGTCTCTATTCTCTTGAGCTTGACCATAGTTTCACTGATTACACTAAATTATACGGTATGGTGCGTTACACCGATGATGAGTTGCTGACGAGTACCGGTAGAGAAGACAACGGATATGCAGCTACTCTTTCGCTAAAGCATAGCTTGAATAGACTTATTGAGGTGGGTATTGCTGCTACCTATGAAAATAGAGACTCCAACATCGATGCGGCTATATTTACTAGTCGGACTATTAAAGCGACTTTTAAATTAACTTTAGATTAATTAATACAAATAAAGCATTTGGAGCTAATTATGGATATACGCTTCGCACATATTATTTTGTCTTTTTGCCTGATGATATTTGTATCTAACCCGGTGTGGTCGCAAGAAAATAGAGACTACCACCTTGCCCCAGATGATGAGTTGTCTGTTGATGTTTTTGATGAGCCAGATCTTAGCCTCGATAATGTGCGTGTATCGTCTACAGGTACGATATCCATGCCATTATTAGGGCAAATTAAGGTAGACGGGCTGACCGTTACCGAGCTAGAGAAAAAGATACACGACCTATATTTGGGGGACTACCTTAAGAAACCGAATATATCGGTGTCTATAACCACATATAGGCAGTTTTATGTAGATGGTGAAGTTAACAAGCCAGGAGGGTACAGCTACAGAGAAGGGTTAACGGTCCAACGCGCAATTGCATTGGCGGGTGGATTTACAGAACGCGCTGCACGAAACAAAATAAGTATTGTAAAGGAAAGTACTGGGCAAACCATCAATGCTGTTGAGATGAGTTACAGAGTTTCGCCTGGTGATGTAATTACTGTATCAGAAAGCTTCTTTTAGAAAGGACTCACAATAAATGTCTTCTTTATCTTCATTTAATGGAACACAAACTAATGAATCAGGTATGAAAGTAGCCGAAGATGCAGGTATCGATTTATTACACTATGTAAAAATGGTCAGAAGGCGTAAATGGACCATCATTCTATCAACCATCATTTTCTTTGCTATAGGCCTAGTAACGGTCTATTTTAGCACCCCAATTTATAGCGCTACCGCAAAAATAAAAGCAGATCCCATCCAGCCCAACGCAACATCTTCAGATCAATATATGATGAACTCAATGGTGTTTTTGTTCTACGAGACACAATACGAGATCATTCAATCACGCAAGGTAGCGGAAAACGTCGTCGAAAAGTTAGATTTGGTTAGTTCATTTAAAGAATCCCAGCGTCTTGCTGAATATGAATATGAAGATACCTTTATTGATAATTTTAAGGCTTGGTTTAAGGAAATATTAGATCTTCCAGTAGTAGAAAAAGAAGAATTATCAGACAGTGATATTAGCACGCTTTTGGCCGACTCCATTCGTAGTCAATTGATAGTAGACGGTGGTACGCAAAGTCAGATTATTAATATCGCTTTTGAATCTCCCGATCCTAATTACGCCGCTAAGGTCGTCAATTCCGTTGCAAATGCATACGTAGCATTCGGTCTACAAACTCGGCTAGAGCGTATTGAAGAAACTTCTGAATGGCTAAGTGAACAGTTGGCAAAATTAAAGGAGCGATTACAGGAATCGGAACAACGTCTCAAGTTGTTTAGAGAAAACAGTGGATTGGTTGATTCTACTCAGCAACAGAGGTTGGCCAGCTCACAACTGACGAGTTTAAATTCTGAATTAATTAAGGCTCAAACGAGACTGTCACAGGCAGAAGAATTATATTTTCAAGTTCAGAAGCAATCTGGGGATTATGAATCTTTAGGGCCTGTACTCGATAGTAGTTCGGTTAGAGATTTAGTAAGAGAAGAGTCAACACTAGCTAATAAAGTTAAAGAATTAAGTGAACGATACGGTGAAAAACATCCTAAAATGATTGCAGCACGATCGGAGTTGGTGGCTGCAAAATTAAACCTATCTAAAGAAATCAACAAGATCGTTGATAACATAGAAAAGGAATATCGGTTAGCTCAAACCCAGGTTAAAAATATACGACAGCTTATTGATGACACCAAGCAGCAGATGCAATCCTACCAAGGAGATAACTTTGAACTTACAAGGTTGGAGCGGGAAGTTGAAAATAACCGTATGATTTATGAATCATTTCTTGGGAAACTGATGGAAACAGACGTATCAGGGAACTATGACGGGTCTAACGTAAGTATTATCGACGAAGCAACTGTGCCCAAATACCCAATAAAACCTAGAGTCCCACTAATATTAATTGCTTCAATATTAGCTGGTGTGATTGTTGGTTTGACCACAGCATTGCTCAAAGAATTAATGACCAATACTTTTATCACCCCAGATCATACAGAAGACAAGTTAGGACTCCCATCCTTAGGAATAACACCTTTAGTTAAACGTGCTAAAAACAAAGTTGCACCGGAAAGACAGTATATTGAAGATTCTCGAACGACGTTTGCTGAATCTATAAATACTATTCGTACTGGAATCATGTTCTCTAATATTGGTGAACCACCAAAGACAATTTTAATAACTTCTACCTCTGGTTCAGAAGGTAAAACAACTTTAGCGATCAACCTTGCTGTAGCGTTTAGCCAATTAGATAAGACATTACTTTTGGAATTGGATTTACGAAAACCTACGGTTAGCAAAAAGCTAGGGTTAAAGGTAACTAAGGGGGTTAGCGACATTATCGTAGGTGATGCGTTACTCGAAGATGCAATAGCTAAGGTTGAAGGCGTCGATAATTTAGATGTATTAACTTGTGGCACTATACCTCCAAATCCAATGGAAATTATTGCATCACAAGCGTTTCTTTCTTTATTAGATACTCTGAAAGATACATATTCGCATATTGTGATTGATAGCCCACCTACTTTGCCCGTTAGTGATTCATGCTTATTAGCAAAAATAGTGGACTGCAGTATCGTTGCTGTAAGGGCTGAAAGTACGAAAGAAAAAATGGCGAAAGAAGCTATCCATAGATTAGAAAAAGTCGGAGCTAAAATTAACGGTACTGTATTAACGCAGGCATCTGAACAGAAAATGAGTTATTACGGTGAACACTACTATCAAGATAGCTATTATGGATTTGAGAAAGGATAGCGATTGCTCACTGTTTTTTCAGCTGTTTCAAAGCAGTTTTAATATGCCAATTTTTTGCGTAGTCGCCTAATGGATAGAAGAAAAGATAACCTCTTTAAAGCCATAAGGTTTTGCAGGGAGCCAGAGTCGAAGTTGTTGGATAATGCTTTTATAGACTATTTATCGATAACTACGCGCTGGTCTGCAGATTTCTATAAAATTAGCCCGGTATTAGCTTTTCATTTACTTAGACTACCAGAGTCGAAGTTACCTGTTAGCCTGAGGAAAAACTTTAAGAAAATTGTCTTTGATGCCGTTGCCTCGCAGAAGATGCGTGAACAAGCTTTGGAAATGGTTGCATCATATCTCAATGAGGAAAACATCCCCATAATTTTGCTAAAAGGGATGGCGTTTAACAATAATCTTTACCCGGTTAATTACCCAAGATTCTGTTCTGATATCGATATTTTAATTGAGTCTAAATTCAGGGCAAAAGCGAATAAGATATTGGGTGAACGGATGCAGATATTTGAGCCTTCGAGGAAAAGAAAATTTCACGGGCTCTATGAAGATACCTATTTATTTAACAATAGATTATATCCTCACGTCGATTTGCACTATTATTTAGCACATCCTGATTTATTTACGGTGGATGAAAAAAAATTGTGGCTGGATAGCAAAGTACATCCTTACTATCATAATGAAAATGTTAGGGTGTTAAGTTCTGAGCATATGATCTTGCATAATGTTATTCATAGCACTAAAGACTTATCATTTTTTAGTTATAATTTACTAGATACTATAACAATTTTTGATAATCGAACAATAGATACATCGAGTTTGTATCTAGATGCTGTTAATTGGAATATTGCTTCAGGATTGGCTTACCTTATTGAGAATTTAGAAGATATAAGACCTGATATAGATTGTTTTAATATGCCAGTTTATAAAATTAAGAGTTATCTCTCTTTTTTATTAAAGATAAGTGAAAAATCACTATCAGATAACCTTTTCTTGAATAAGTTTTATCAGCAGATGGGGCGATACCTCCTTACGGACAGTTCTAGTATCTATCTAAAGCATATGTTGCATTATTTCTCTAAATAAATAGCATATTTGTTTAGTTTTAAGAGCAGTAGCTTTATTTCGTTAAGCTTACTGTTTTTTCAATATAAAAATAATAACTTAGTAATTTTTTTCATTCCATATTTCATTCAAGGAATTGAATCTTTTTGGAGTTAATTTCGTGATTTTAAAGTATAGGGTTTATAATGAAATTAAAATTAGTATATCTATTATTTTTATTGCTAGTAAACGGTGACGTGCATTCTGAAGTGAAAATAGATTTTGAGAATGTTCCACTTTATACATACTTTGATGCTGAAGGTAGCAAACAACTTCCAGCTTATATTGCTAAAGAAACTGATGATTCGCAAATTGGCGAACTGAATATTCAGTATCTCGGCGGCGATTGGCTAAAAAGAAATGCCAAAATAACCGTGGACCCGCAAGATCCCACCAATAAGGTACTTAAGTTCACCGTTAACGAAGCGAATTGCTGTAATGATCAAAAAGGCAGAATTCAACTTAATGCTTATGATTTAGAAAACAGCAAGCAAATAGAGTATCAAGTTGATATGTACCTTCCCGAAGAGATGCGTTTACTTACTGAATATCCTGGTGAACTAAACTTCTTTACTATATCAGAGTGGTGGAACAATAACGGATGGTCCGCCGAATACCCTTTTAGAATAAGCGTGAACATCGTTAAGAAAGACAGTTCGAAAGGTTCACCATTAGTTTTTGAAGTCAGATCCCAAATAAAACGGGAGGAACTCGATTCTAAATGGCAAGGTAATATTTGGCATGAGAAAAATGAGAGTGTTCAAATTCCCTTTGGAAAATGGTTTACCCTGAAGTACGCAATGAAAGAGGGAGATAAAGAAACCGGGCACTTTTCGTTAAAACTTGTCGATGATCAGAAAGTGGAACACACGGTTTTTGATGTAACAAATTGGACTCACCACCCTGACAATCCTAATCCTGATGGATTAAGTAATCTGAATCCCATTAAGCTTTATACTAGTTATCGTTTTATCAACTATATGGTTTATCGACAAAAATATATTCAAGTTTATTGGGATAACCTGATATTTACAAAGATATGAGTTCTTAGCTTGCCGTTTAAGGAAAATTAATGCTAGGTCGTAACATTTCAAATAAAAAATTTCAGATGGACTCTTTAGATGGATTAAGGGGGCTAGCAGCATTAATTGTTGTCGCTAGTCATGCAAGCAATGCAGGGATGTATTTTTTACCATTTTTAAGATTTGAAGGGATGGGTAAATCAGGTGTATATTTATTTTTTCTTCTAAGTTCTTTCTTATTAACTATTCCATTGTTAGAGAAAGGGAAAAATATATTTACTTCAAAACACATGTCACATTATTGGTGCGTATTTCGGTGAATCCGATCGGTCGTTTCGGTTTTATCCGATCACTTTTTCTTCTTCTTTTTCGTCCTTGCCAGTTTTACCTTAAGTGATCGGATTGGTCTAGTTTTCTCATCGATTCGCCAGCCAATTCAATTCGATGACTGTTATGCAGTAAACGATCGAGTAATGCATCTGCCACAGTGGGGTTACTGATGAGTTTGTACCATTCGGTAACAGGTAACTGGCTAGCGATAATGGTGCTGGTGTTTTGATACCGCTCTTCCATTACATCGAGTAAGTCATTAGCCTGTCTTGCGCTCAGTTTTTCCATTCCCCAGTCGTCTAGGATGAGCAGCTTTTTCTTGGCGAGTTGTGCAAGCTGCTGTCGGTAACTGCCATCGGCGTGGCCGATATTCAGCTCATCAAGAAGTTGCCCAAGTCGGTAATATCGCACTGTATGATGTTGTTCACAGGCTTGTCTGGCTAAAGCACATGCGAAGTACGTTTTACCGCACCCCGTTGCACCAGTAACGATAATATTATGGGCATGATGTAAGTATTGGCCGCTCAACAGTGTGGCGACTTTATCTTTGCGTAGATCGCGCTCTGCGCGATATTCCAATCGGTTGGCGTGAGCCTCTAAGCGTAAGGTTGCCTGGCGCACTAGACGCTTCACTTTGCTGTCTTGACGACAGTGGATTTCATGCTGTGCCAGTAACCCCAAGCGCTCTTCGAAGCTCATGTCGTCGTAGGTTGTCGCTTGGCTTTGTTGTTGCTGTAACGCTTGAGCGAAGTGCCCAAGTCGTAAGCTACGCAGTTGTTCTTGTAATTGCGATTGTGTCATGGGTTGTCCTATTGATAGTAATGTTGGCCGCGGATATTGTTGTGGGTAACAGGCTGTTCATCGTGCTCAACAGCGGTGCTCGGTATGCTTTCTTGATGATGTTTGAGTAAGTTCATTACAACGCTTCTGTGCGGGCGTTCTAGCAGTAATGCCTTCTGACAAGCGGCTTCAAGCCGCGCGGCACCATGCTGTTTAGTGAGATTTAAAATGGCTAGGCAGCTTTTAATCGCTTGCTCAGGATGTTTACGACTATGAATGTGCCACTGCACGACACCGCGCGTACCCACACCGATATTCTCAGCCCAGTGCAGTAAACGTTCAGCACTGAAGCGCTGTTTTACGTGGCTGTCCGGCATGTGTTCTTTTTGGGTTGAGAAGCCGCCGCCTTTTGCTGATTTAGCGTGCTGTGTCACCAGTTGATTGTGATGATAGATACTGACCACGCTGCCACTTGCTTCGATGGTCACCGTGTTGCCCACTAAAGTGTGTGGTACAGAGTAAGCGTGTTTTTGATACAGCACATGGTAATCAGGGCCCACCTTCGCCCGTTTACTGTCGATGTACTCATACATGGTGCCAGGCAGTGACATTAAGGCTGGCTTATCGAGCAGTTCAAACTGCGCTTTGCGAGAGCCTGGATGTAAGCGTTGTGGCCGATTATTTAACTCTTCCATTAACACGTTGATGCGTGCATTCAGACCCGCTAAGGTGTAGAAGCACTCTCGACGTAACCGCATTAATATCCAGCGTTCAACAATCAGTACCGCATTTTCTGCTTTGGCTTTATCCTTTGGTTTGTAAGGTCGCGCAGGTACAATGGCGCAGCCGTAATGCCGCGCCATTTTGGCGTAGTTTTCATTCAGCGTAGGCGCGTAGCGGTGGGCTTTGGTAACGGCCGATTTCAGGTTATCTGGCACAAGCAAACGGGGGGCACCGCCAAGGTAGCGGAACGTTCTTACGTGCGCCATTATCCAGTCTTCTTCACGTTGTGAGCGGCCGGCTTCAACATAGGTGTAGTTGGTTGCGCCTAAGGTCGCAACGAAAATTTGTGCGTGATAACGTACCTCGCCTGTATCGGGGTTAACGATGGGTACAGTCGGCCCGCAGTAGTCAATAAACAACTTGTCGCCCGCGATGTGATGCTGACGCATACTGCGCTTCTGCTTTTTAAGCCACCGCTGATAATGCTCGCAGAACTGCGTGTAACCGTAGGCTGACGCACTATCCTCGGCGCAATACTCTTCCCACAGCAACAGCTTGGTCATGCCTTTGCGCTTCAACTCTTGCTGCATAAGCATAAAGTCAGGCAGCCGTTTTTGGCGCTGAACGGGCCCAGTGTTATACAACTGCGCTTCGAGCGTTTTGTCGTTTATTGCTTCCGGTAACGGCCACGATAACTCACTGGATTTAAAGCGTGAGAGAACTTCGCTCACGGTCGAAGGGCCGAGACTTAGGCATTGGCCGATGTCTCGATGGCTTAATCCTACTTCGAATTTGAGACGCAGGACGTCTTTAATCTTTCTCATATCGGTTCTCTTTCTCGCCATGGCTGCTCGTTCCTTCAATAAAATGATGAAGAAGAGCTTACCAATTGATTTAGTGGGAAAAAGAAGAAGATTTCGGGATTCCGATCAGTGATTTCGGAAAAACGTCATTTTTGACCGGATAACGCCGAAATGGGCGATCGGATTAGACCGAAACCAGTGATCGGATTGAACCGAAATGGGTGATCGGAATGGGCCGGAACATGCAATTGGCAAAGGCGTTTTTTCAGAATAGTTTACTCCCCTATCTGCCAATTTTCCTTATAGGAAATTTATGTGCGCTTATACATGTGAAAATTTCTAGCGAAAAGGGAAGGTTTGAATCTCTATTAAAGATCTTAAGTATTATAGGAATATTGGGTATTGTATTGCTTACTCCCAAGGTTTTTAGCTCGCTTTTTTACGAAGTTCATAATACGCATTTCCAAAAGCAATTTATATTATTTACAGTGCTATGGTCTTTTATATTGTTATGCGCAGCTAATACCACAGGTGTTCTCAATGACCTATTTAGTTCGAGGATTCTAAGGTTCTTTGGCGCGATTAGCTTTAGTCTATACCTGCTACATATTACATTTATAAAACTATTTAGACGAATAGATTTTACGGACTCATATGAAGCATGGCTCGTATTGATTTTCGCAACAGGGTTATCTGTTGTTTCGTTCAAGCTTATCGAAGCACCTACATCTAAATTTAAGTTTATTAAAACAGATAAAATACTTTGATTTATCAGTCATAACAAATCCAATCTGTATTGGTGGAGGCTGCGAAAACAATGTAACAGCAGCCTTCTATTTTCAGCTTTCAAGCATCCACTCATACTTTGTATTTACTAATAGCTGCTTAACCGATTCAAAATTGGTTAACAACTCGTCATAACCAAATGGGTTAGTTTTCTTTATGCTGATTTTTACGCTTTCTGCTGGAATTTCAAAAAATGCACATACCTTCTCGTAGCAAGCTATAGGATTGATTTCGATATCTTCTTCATAAGAAATCACCAATGCATTTTCACCTAGCAATTCGAGAAGACGAGCATATTCGTCGTCCATAGTCTTGAAGTGTTCAAGAAGTGGTTGACGTGAAAAGCCTGTTTGAAAATTCTCAAGATCCAATGTGATGCCGGGTGGTTGCTCGGTATTTTTGTTGGAATGCCAAGTCCCGCTTTGCCGACCTACATAAGAGGAGATTGCGCGTCTCAGGTAATTCTCTCTTTTCAAGATAATAAATCGATTGAAGTTTAAATCCTGTAGTCTCTTAATATAGTCTTCAAGTGACAAGTTCAGACAACTGGTTGAGAGATGCTGTTGCGGTAAATACTTGGTTTCAAAACCATAGATGCTAGAACGCTTTTTGTTGCGGCTGTAGTCGATAGCATTTTTTAGTGTTGTACTCGGTAGGCTTGTCCTATTTTCACACATCAATCCTTCGAATATTTCTCCATCCCAATGAATATTTGAGTTTTGTTTTAGTAATTTGCCAAGCACTGTACTGCCGCATCTACCCGTGTGGAACATGGCGATATTCTGCAGTCTCTTACTACTATTAATATAGCGATTCGGGTTTAGCGTGTTATGTATACTTTTAAGGGCGTTTTTTAATGCTATATCCATTGCTAAGACTCCTAAATGCTAATCGAAGGTATAACCGAAATTTCGGACATCTTCAGAATATATTTCCTTTACTATGCGAATAGATTCATCATCGTATTCGTCTTTGTAATGTGCTATCGATGAACCCGTAGCGTTACGGTGTTCCAAAGCGGTATTGGCTATGCCTAACTTGTTGGCAATATATGAAAAATCCTCTTGGATATTTTCGAAGCGACCTACAAAATCCACGCCTAAGGTTTTACCTGAAGCGAGATAGAGGAAATCAGATTGGGGGATAAAATGTATCCATTTACGCAACTCAGGATCAATCAGTCCATTCTTAATGAAATCATTGAAATCTTTGTATTTCGTTAAATGCCTAGAGGACCAATCTTGGTCCGCGGCGCTCATTCCACCTTTTTTTAAGAAACTATAGGCAGAAAAAACTCTACCCCAAGGATTGCGTACAAATGAAAATTTAAAGTAGTTGTCAAAATCTTGTTTGGAAAACACTAGTTGGTAGTCTGATAGCGTGAGATGACCACCGGCTAAACTGCCAAAAAATGCATTTGTTAAGGAAACGCCAGCGGCTTTTGGAACGTGTACAAAAATACTGCGTGATTTGTCAAAGGGGGCAAAAGAGTAGCCTTTATCATCATGCTTCAGCCGCTTAGATTGCATTCTTTGAAACCGCTTCTTGTTTATTTTAGAAAATAGATATCTTCTAGTGTCATGGGGCAGTCGATCCAAAATCTTCAAGAGCAGATCCTTAAAAAATAGTTTGTTCTTTGCTTTCAGACTTCTTTCTGATAACAGTATATATGAGCTTGGCCACTACAGAGATGAATACTGTAAGTAAGAAAAACTGTACGTCCTTCCCTATTACTTGGATAAGTAGTAATCCAATAGCGATAACTGCGAGGCCGAGTGTCTGACGTAAATATATTTTCCTATAGGATTTTTGTAACAGCCAATCTTGGCTAATTAACCATGTAATCCCATTTGCGACAGAGGTAGCTATTATGATCCATAAGAACTGAGCAGCATCTACGAACTCATTTCCAAACATCAATTCGATAATGAGTGCGCCAAAAAGATAGGCGATACCTACACCTCCAAGGCCTATTACTGCCCCGGCTAAGTAGAGAATCTTTGTATCTCGTCTTTTTGCTCGTTTGTTTGAGACGTTATTAAGTTGATAGTTTGCCATCATGTTGTATAACTTCGAAGAGACTGACTCTAACGTCATGCACGTCGCGATTAACCCAACCGTTGTGCTTGAGAAAAAGCTAACAATGATGAGCTTATCGATATAGTTAGATACAACATTGAGCGATTTGTGTATAAAAATCGACATTAAGCGAGAGGTAAACTGCTTGATACTAAACTGTTTTTTTTGAAATGATATTTCAACTTGGTTGGAGATAGTTAGTAGTATCGCTGCCGTCGATAGGGAATAGGAAACAGCAATAAGCGCCAAGGTCAGATCCTCATTCAGATACCCAAAATACAAAAAGGCGGAAAACGTTACCAAAAATAGGCATGCTGGTGTGGTTATTGAACTGAAGATATAGCGCTTTTTAGAACTGTTGAACCTAGCTAAGCCGATAAAAAACAGGTTTATGCCTTGGGTAATAATCAGTAAGTTGAAATACAACAGGTCGAGACTCGACTGACTAAAAAAATCGTATAAATAGGAAACAATAAAGGCAATGACCGTTGCGGTGACCAAAGAATATACGATGGGGTGTAAAGTTGTCTTACCCGCGGAAATTTTGCCTGTGTATTCAAAAATTGGCTGAGAAAAAATAGAGTAAACAATAGTTGCGATAAACAAAGAAGGTAGCTGATAAGCGTAAACAACCCCTCTAGATTCGACGCCTAGTAGTCGAGAGATTATCACCGCATAGCCAAAGCCAAACAGTATATTGAGCAAAAAGGAAAAGGATAGAAGACGAAATTTCTTCATCTTATTTTTGTTCCGCCACAGTATTGTATTTTTCTAGCTCTTCCGCGCTACCATGTTGAAAGTAAAAGTAGTCATCATCAAAGTCTATAGGACGAGAACGACCATACCCAACAGGTAAATAAGAATATTTGCCGAATAGTTTGAGAAGCTTTGTCACTATTCGTCTTTTTACTTTTCCCATTAAAGAACTCTTTTGTACGTACAATATATGAGGTAGGGAAAATAATAATGGCGAAGTAGCGACTGCGAATTTTACTTCAGGGCTTATATCTTTATCCGAATACTTAATGCTTCTTAGCCGACAAATAAACTTATTTAGTGCGTCTTTACGAATGATGAAAAATGATTGTTGTAAAGGTTGAACGTTGTTATCAGACCTTCCAAATAGATAAGCGGCATCCCCCATTGTAGAGATGCAATGTTCTATTATCCCTTCGCCGTGAAGCAACGCATCTTGTTCTACATAGACATAGTAATCGCAGTCGCATAGTGATGCGTATTCTGCGCTAAGGAGGACGGAACTTGTCCAGCCACAAAAGAGGTCGTTTTTAAGGTTAGTAGCATGGCCTGCATTTTTGTTCAGAGAGATTATTTGATAGGGTAAAAGCGTACAATCCCATTTGGCTTTTATGGGGCTTGCACTGTCAATAACCACAACACTGGTAGGAGAGGTGTTCTTTACGATTGACTCGGCCCAAAGGGAATGAAACTCAGCGCTACGAATAAAATCTTCACCATTAAGAAATTTATCTAACCGTGTATCGTTTTGAGTACACCACCAACCAGTTCCTATAATATATTTATACTTCATTTTAAGCTCCGCTTAGAAATGCTTCTGCTTCTATCGCTCAAGGTAGATAAAAAGCTGCTAGCATAGAAACAGCCAACGAAAGGAGCAATCATACTTGACTGAATTGCATGTCCTGCTAATAACATGATTGCTAGTGCTAGAAAGCTGGTGATTGCATGTGTTTTAAATACAGCTTTATCAAGTTGTGAATCGAAATGAGCCAGAATTAAATGTGATGGTCTTAGCAAAATAAAAGAAAATAGGAGAAATAGTACTATTCCAATCACACCAAATGCTTCTATCAAATCGAATAGGTTGTTTTCAGGATTGCCAGTCCAGCCTACTCCAGATAGCAAAATTATAGGGTTTTCGGCTAAGTTAGATAAATAATCACTTATATATGTAACCCTCTTGTTTCCGCCTAAGATAAATGCTTCGATTCCGTAGCTTCGGATTAAGTACGTCCACCGGTTAATTGCCAACTGGAAATAGACTATCCATGAGGAATAGGTTAGAAGTAGTGACGTGCTAGCTATGGCAATGAAAAGCATAAATAAGCTTTTGTTCAAGAAGAAGAAAAATACAATGGTGACTAGAGAGATACCAAGCAACGTAACCTTACTCAATACTAATAAACTAGCGATGGATGCCACAGCTATAATAAGGGCAAGTTTTAAAGGTGAATGCTTGTAAAAGATTAACATTGCTGAATAGGCAAGAAGTAACGCAATACTGACTTCATTCCCAGCAGCTAAGTACCCTGTACCACCGATTGCAGTGTTATCGGCCGCCTTGTAATTTTCAAAACCGATTCCCGCGCCACCAAGATAGACATTAAACGTTATTACGCAGAAGTTAATTAGGATAATTCTTTTTACATTTTTATACCCGTCATCCCAGTTAGAGAGAACATGTAGGATGTAATAGACGGAAAAAAAGTTAAAAAATATTTTAAGTGCTACGTTTACAGTTCTTAAGTCTTCGTCAAAGGAGAGTAGATGATGAAAGAATATTTGAGTGAAAATAATGGAAATCAGTATCATTGCTCGCGACAGTATTTTTTCTGAATTCAGAGCGATAAAAGTAAAAGACAATATGCTTATAAACAGTTTTCCTGCAACGACTAAGTCATTTATAAAGAAAAGCCCTTTGTACGTGGCAAAACCGTTTATCGTTTCAATAGCCATCAGTAGTATGAAATACGTATACAAAAGCCTATCAATAAGACTTTTGGTATTTAAACTACGACTACTGCTTTTTAGTGCTACGATATCCATTTGATTTCCATGTAATAGAACTAATCACTGATATTTATACGGTATTTTGGAAGTAAGTCTTTGTTGTACATTTCATAATCTTTTTTATAGTATTCTTTTATCTTACTATAAACGGGATCTTCTATGTTTTTTCTAGGAGCTTTTTTCCCATTTAGCATCCTATATAAATTGAGTGCTGATTTTTTTACCTTTGGATTTTTCACCCAAAAATATTCTAGTTTCTTATTTACCTTGAGAGCTATTCTCTGTAGTGTTTTATTCTTAAATCCAATTGTCACATTATTTTTTTCAAAGGAATATTGGTCGAAAAAATCTGACGTTATATTCGCAAGGCGTAATATTGATCCTAGTATGCCCCTAGGATTCTTCGCCAAATCGTTGAATGGTATGATGGTAAATTTAATACCGCTTCTTTCGAAATTAGTTAGGTGCTTGAAGTAGTTCCCTCCGTCTAAGGTTCGTAAACTCCAGTCATCAAGTCTATCGTCTGTTTCTTTCCCTTGCTCGAATAAACAGCACTGCTCAAAGTAGTCGTCTAGGGACATTTCTGTCGGAATGTAGAGTCGACTTTTTCGAAAATTATAGCTCGATATGAACCGGTCTGTTGGATCTCTTAGGCAGAAGAATAGGTGGTGATTTGTTAAGGTGTTTTTAATTTTATCTGCAACAATTTCGCTGTCTGTTAGGTAACCAGGCGACGCCTCTAAAAAAAATTTGTTTAGGTCAGACGCAGAGAATTCCTCAATGTAACTCTCTATTGTCGGCGTTACAGACTTCCTAAAGTAGTCAGTTTCTTTTTGAATAGAAATATTAAATAATTTGCTGTCTGCTAGATATTGAAATAGGGAAGTCGTTCCACATTTTTCACTTCCTGCAATAATAAAAAAATTCGGTTCCATTCTCGACAATTCCCTATAGTTTATTAAATTCGTCAACGAGATGCTCAACGACGATTTCGCGGTTATAGTTTAAGGAACGGTCAATAAACCGGTTTCTCAATTCAGTAATAGTTTCTTTCGAAAATCCGGCAGTAGAGGCAACTAAGCTGGAGAAATTTTGTTGTTCATCGCAGGTTACGATGGGACATTCACCAATTATTTCATCTATGGCTCCTTGCCTGATGGCAAGTGGTATAGCGCCACAAGCCATGGCCTCTATAACAACTAAGCCAAGTGATTCTCCTTCACGGACAGAAGGAAACATGAAAAAGTCGGCTTTTCTAAATTCATCAGCTAACTGGTTTTGGGGTAATGAAGGCTTTATCTCACACCGGCCCTGGGCTACTAAGTTACTCAATAGCTTTTCTATTTCAGGTTTTTCTGGGCCATCACCCACAAACCTAAAGTTCACATTGGGATTTTCCTTCGCTACCTCAACCGCTGTTTGAGCTGCTTGCATACTTCCCTTTCCCGGTACAAACCTGCTAGCGAATAGATAGGTAAGTTCATTCGAACTCATCTTTACATTTCCTTTTGAGGGATAAAATACATCTAAGTCAATGCCGCCTGAGGGTGAAATAATAATCATACTCTTCGGTATTCGATAAGAAGATGATATTTTTCTCCTAAAATAATTGGAAGGTACTACAAATAAAGAGGCTAGTTTGTTTGATTTTTTGCATATAGCTCGCTTTATTCGTCTTCGAAAGGAGCCTTCATAAGATTCTGGAAAAGCATCACTCCCATGATAATGTAAGACAACTTTAAATTTTTTATTCACTATCCGTGCTGCAAGTACACCTAGTATGCTGTGGCTTACATAGTGGACATATACGATACCTTCAAAACTTGTTAGCTTTAGGAAGCAGCTTAAATAGAATTTTAAATAGGCTAAAAAACCTTTGCCAAATTGCGGCAAAACAATTCTGTCAACCTGAATACCCTTGCTTTCAAGATCGATTGAAGTGTTTTTAACAAACGTACCAAAGAAGGGCCTTTCTTCAGTCGGGTACAGGTTTGCTATTACAAGTAGAGGTTTATTCAATTTCAATCTCTAGCGTTATAGGTGTATAAGGTGCTTTATATTTTTGACTAGTCTTTCTCTGTTAGGAAGATCTTTCCTTTTGCACGGAGGGAGGTTGCTCCGTCCTAATATTGCGTATAACTCATCTTTTGTTGTAACGACATATATTCCCTCAAGATCTTTAAATTTTTCGGCTGTGGCTACCTGATGATCGTTACGATGTTCCCCAAGTTCGTATTTCCGTGGCATGATTACAAGTGGTAGATTATATTCATGGGCCGTAATAATTGTGCCGATTCCTGCGTGGCCAATAATGACATCGCTAGACGAAACAAAACTTTTATATTCGTTAGGGGGGAGTAGGCTTTTAGTTGTAAAATTACTGTATTTTACAACGTCGTTGGATTGGGCTACGACCTTTACTTGCGGGTTTTGGCCTGCCCATTCATCAACCATGTCTAGTAATCTATCGAATGGTAATTGAGTACCGGTTGTGACAAATACTTGTTTCAAAATACAGAACCTTCGTGTTTTACGTTTTCGCCATCTGCTAAGTGCTCCCACTGTGTGAAGACGTGATGAGCAATTTTCTTCGAAATTCTTCCGCCTAATGAAAGCTCTTCCCCATTTGCAATACTGTCAATCCATATTGTCTTGGTCATCAGTAGCCTACCAACCATCATGGCTAGAAGACCAGGCGCTGCACCGGTTGTCACTATAACGTTCGGTCTAAACGTTATTACTATTTTGAGTACTTGAAAAAACGTAACAATAAGATTAATTTTTTCGTTGAGGTTAGAATCCCTCACGATATTATATTTTTTTATTCCCTCTTCTTCGGGAAGTCCTTCAATCGTAGTAACGAATCTAGTGTCACATCCTTCAAATGCCTTGCTTATTAATATGAGCTGTTTCCAATGCCCGCCTCCGGATGCTATCGCTAGAACTTTCTTCATAATTTAAAATCTTCCTAACCTTTTACGTGCGCAATCTTCTGCAGACAGAGTTTCACTGGAAATTAATAGACGTAATAATTGGATTTAGACTGGTTGAATTAAAAAGCTTAATATTCGGTATCATCAGTAACCATCCTTTGGTATCTACCAAGTACTATAAAGATAAGGTGAGAAAACTATTGGTATTCTACTTTTACTACGTGACAACTCCGTGAATCACCATAGTAGTGCTGTTGCACCAACGCACAACTATACCGTATTTGCGTTTAATTCACAGCGAAACCATTGTACTTCTTGATTTCTAACGATAAAACACCTAGTGCAAATATTACTTTCACCGCCTTCAGAACTAAAACTAAATAAAGTGTTTAAAACTGCACATCGATAGTGCAAGGCCAGTGCCACTTTTACCAGTTATGTAAAGTGATTTTCAGTTTAGCGTAAACTACCCCAAATCAGGCTTACGGGTCGAGCTACGCACAATCAACGAAGGCTTCACCAAAAACTCTTTGGCATCGTAACCTGGGTTGTTTTCTATCATGCCCAGTAGCTTCTTTGTTGCCAGTTTTGCCATGGCGGTAACGGGGCGTCTTACTGTGGTTAAAGGCGGTATAACTCGTGATGCCCACAGGTCATCGTCAAAGCCAGCTACACATAAGTCTTCTGGTACGCGAATGCCCAGTTCGTAGGCAATTTTTAGTACCCCAGCCGCCATTTCGTCATTATTGGCAAAAATTACCGCAGGCGGTTTATCCTGGCTAAGTAACGCGCGGCCACAGCGCAGCCCACTTTCGTAATAGTTATTGCCGGTTACAACCCGATTATCCGGTAGGGGTATTCCCAAGTGCTTTAAAGTGTCGCGAAATCCCTCCAGTCGTTCCACGGAAGAGTAGTAGTTGTTTGGCCCGCTAATTACCGCGATGTCGGTATGTCCTAGCGACACCAGGTAGCGTGCAAGTTCGCCTACAGCGGCGCGATCATCCGACACAACAATGTGTTCTGGATCATCCAGCTTTACACAGGTCATGCTGACATAATGAATGTTGTTTAGTTTTAACGCGTTGGCTAACGTCTTGCTCTCAGAAACCGGCGGTAACAGTATTAAACCGTCTATGTTCGAGCGTTTTACAAAGTTTAGGCAGTTTTCCACAAACTCTGGCGTATTGTAATTACATGGGTGCACCACCAGCTCGTAGCCTTTGTCTGAAGACACGTTAACTACGCCACGTTGTACCTGGTCGATGTACAGTGAATTAGGATTGTCATACACCAACCCCAGCAAATAGGAACGACTCGCCGCTAGTCCACGCGCCTGTTTGTCAGGGGAAAAGCCTAATTGGTCTATTATTTCCTGAACTTTAGTGAGTGTTTGGGCGCCAACACTGCCTGTACCGTTAATTACCCGTGATACAGTGCGTTTTGACACACCAGAAAGGCGCGCCACATCGTTAATGGTAGGGCGTTTGTCCATAGTTACCACTTTAAATTTATGGGCTGTTCATTAGCGCCATAGGCTAACTTTGCTATTGCTTATTGGTAGTGCAACAGGTGTAGTCTAAGTGTAGCCTCTTCTTTTGTGGCATAACAATGTTAAATGCGCTAAACGGCGTGTTATCAGGGTTTTATACGCAGCCGCCGAAGCCCGGAAGCCAATCGCGCCATACAGGTTCCAAGCCGTTATGGGTGATGGCACGGGTTACTTCATCCACACTGCGGGTGTCTTCTGTTGAAAATTGCGCTAACGCCGCAGAAGGCTCGCTATATCCGCCCGGCTGGGTTTGCGACGCCGCCGACATGGTCGTAATGGCCAAGGGCACCACATTATCGCGAAACCACGGGCTCTCCCGGGTAGATAAACTCAGTTCCGCATCGGGTAAAAACAGACGGTATGCACAAATTAACTGTACCAGTTGTTTGTCGGTAATGGCGCTGGCAGCCGCAATGCCACCACCGCTACACGGGCGAATACGGGGGAACGACACCGACACTCGGCTTTGCCAGTAGGTGTTTTGCACCAACTGACTGTGCAAGGCGGTAAAGGCACTGTCGGTACGCCAGTCTGATAGCCCCAGCAGCGCGCCTAAGCCAATTTTTCTCATGCCGGCTTCGCCCAGCCTGTCTGGGGTGTGCAGCCGATAGGCAAAATCCTGTTTGTTCCCCCGTAAATGATAATGGGCGTAGCGTTGTGGATGATAGGTTTCCTGATACACCAACACGCTGTTAACGCCCAGTTGCTTTAAAGTACGGTAGTCGTGGGTATCAAGGGGCTGAACTTCCATGGCAACAAAACTAAAGTGCGGCGTAATCTCCGGTAAAATGTCACGAAAATAGGCCATGCCTGCTTTGGTTTCATGCTCACCGGTCACCAGCAAAACGGAATCAAAGCCCATGGCTTTAATGGCGGCCACTTCTTTGGCAACGGCTTCTTGGTTGAGTATGGAGCGCTTAATACGGTTGCTCATGGTAAATCCGCAGTAAGTGCATTCGTTGGCGCATAAATTAGATAAATACAAAGGCACAAATAGGGATACTGTATTTCCAAAACGTTGACGGGTGAGGGCGCTGGCTCTTTGAGCCAGGGGTTCAAGTTGCGGCTCGGCCGCTGGCGATATTAGCGCCAAAAAATCTTCCCATGAGGGCTTTACGGCCGACAACGCGTTTTCTACGTCCTGTGGGGTTTTACTGTATAGCTTCAGGCGAATGTCATCCCAGTTTTGCGCTAGCAATTGTTTGGCAACTGTCATGATAAGGCGCCTAAAAATTGGGTGATTGGGCTAGAGGCTTGTGCCGTGGCGCGTTCACTTGGCAACCCCGCTAAAAACGCATGACGACCACACTCTACAGCACGGGCAAAGGCATAGGCCATGTTGGCGGGCTCGCGGGCGGTGGCGATGGCAGTGTTAACCAAAACCGCGTCGGCCCCCAGTTCCATCGCGGCACAAGCATCGCTGGGTTTACCTATTCCGGCATCAATAATTACCGGCACCGTTGCCTGCTCAATAATAATGCGCAGAAAGTCGATGGTGCGCAGGCCCTGATTCGAGCCAATGGGGGCGCCAAGGGGCATTACCGCAGCGCAGCCGGCATCCTGTAAGCGACGACACAAAACCGGGTCAGCACTGCAATAGGGCAACACATGAAACCCATCTTTTACCAGCACTTCTGCGGCTTTGAGGGTTTCGATGGGGTCGGGCAGCAAATAGCGCTGATCAGGATGAATTTCTAACTTTAACCAGGAAGTGCCAAGCAGTTCTCGGGCGAGCCGGGCGGCATAAATGGCTTCGTCGGCGTTGGCCGCGCCGGAGGTATTGGGCAGCAAGGTTACCGCTAATTTGCGCAGCACCGACAATGTGGGGTCGGTATTGTCTTTGGTCATATTGATGCGTTTTAGAGCCAGGGTAACCAACTGGCTTTCGCTTACTTCTATGGCCGTTTGCAAAATATCAGGGCTACTGAATTTACCTGTACCGGTAAGTAACCGTGAACGAAATGAATGATTGGCAATAGACAGCATAAATTTACCCTCCTGCTACTAAAGTGAAAACGTCGACATTATCGTCAGAACGCAATCCATGATTGGCCCAATCGGGTTGGGGGATAATGGTGTGGTTAACGGCCACCGCCAGCGTGTCTGATTGGGGGTTTAACTCAGCGATCAAATCGGCCACGGTGGCCGATTCTGCCAATGTCATACTCTTGCCATTACAGTTAACTTTCATGGGTGTCTCTACAAACGTTACAAGCCGGATCACGGCCAACATTAAAAGTGCGTAAGGTGAGTTTTTCTGCGTCGAAGCGATGTAACTGGCCCCAGTTCACAGGCGCAATACCGGTGAGATAATTTAATGCCAGCATGGCCTGAAACTGCCCGGCCATGGCGACAATAGGGCTGTAAATGCCTTTATCTACGCAATGGGTTTGTGGGCTTACCGAACCACTGATACACGCGTAACAACCATGGGGTTCGCCGGGTTTGATGGGCATAATGGTAGATATCATACCGCTGGCAGCGGCGGTAATTAACGGCACATTGTGTTGATAGCAAAATTGGTTGATGGCTAGCCGACCATCCAGGTTGTCAGTGCAATCAACAATGATGTCTGCCGTAAGCAAGTGCTCACTTAAGTTACTGTCGATAATGTAAGTTTTGAAGGTATCAATGTGGCATTCCCTGCGCAGTGATTGCAGTCGCTGTTTGGCGGCTTCTACCTTGGCAAGGCCAAGACTACCTTCATCGAAAAGCCACTGACGGGGCAGGTTGCTTAGCTCGACAATATCATCATCAATAAGCATCAGTTTGCCAAGGCCGGCACTGATAAGGGTCGCGCCCACCTGATGTCCTAACCCGCCCACACCAAACAGGGCTACCGTTGCCTGTTTTAGCGCCAGTTGGCCTTCTTCGTCCATGTTTTCCAGCAGCAAATGGCGGCTATACCGGGAATATTCATCAGCTCGTAGCATGGTTGATCCTTTTTTGTAGCATCAGCGCAGTGGCTTCGGGGTTAGCACTTTCGGTAATGGCTGTTACCACCGCTACGCTATTAACGTTGCACGCCAGCACTTCATCTAAGTTGTCACTGTTTATGCCGCCTATGGCGACAGTAGGAATATCGCCACACAAGGCCGCATAGGCTTTAAGTCGCGCTGGCCCCTGGGGTGATGACGGCATTTTTTTAGTACGGGTAGGGTAAACGTGACCTAAGGCAATGTATGAGGGTTTCAACGCTATGGCGCGGCATAATTCGGCGTAACCATGGGTCGATACGCCAAGTCGTAACCCCGCTTGGGCAATGTGCTCAGTATTGGCTTTGGATAAATCTTCCTGTCCAAGATGCACGCCATAGGCACCGTGTTCCATAGCCAATTGCCAGTGATCATTAATAAACAATTGGGTGCTGTAGCGGGCGCACAGTGCCACTGCCTGCTTAATGGTTTTGCTTAACTGGGCTGTGTGACTTGCCGCGCTGGCTTTAATCCGTAACTGAATAATGCGAATGCCCAAAGGCAATAAACGAGCTAACCACTCAATGCTGTGTACCACCGGGTATAACCCCGGCGATTTATGATGTAAGGGGGCAAAGGTGACCGCCGGTTTCGTAGCAAAAAAGCCCCGGTAAACGGCGGGAAAGTCATCCAGTGCTGGCGGGCAGGGCACATAGCTTGTCACCGCTTTTTGATCATCTACCTGATGGGCCAAGCGGTATGCTCCGGCGATTTTAGCTTCGGCTATACACACCGCATCTTCCACTGGATAGTTGCGGGCTAATGCATCGGCAATGGCGCTTGCCAGTAAACAGCCCGAGCCCCGTAACGAAAACGGCTGGCGATGTTTATGCTTGTAGTGCCAGCAGGTTTCATGTTGATAGAGGATATCGAACATCTCGTTACTGCCATGACGATGACCGCCTTTCACCAGTACGTGTTGACAGCCAAACCCCATTAAATTATGCGCTGCTTGCCACTGCTGTTTGTCGGTATTTACGGGCAGGCCGGTAAGCCCTTTTAGCTCGTCTAAGTTAGGCGTAAGCAGGGTGATATGTGGCAACAAGGAGCAAATACTGTCGAAGGACAAGGCCCCAAGTACGCCGCCACTGCTGGAGCTTTGGATTGGATCCCACACTACCGGTATAGCGGGGTTGTCCCGTAAGTAACGTGTAACTATTGCCCCTTGTTCATCGTTGGCTAACGCCCCAATTTTTATCGCCTGAGGGCCAGGAGGAGAAAAAGCACAGATCAGTTGTTGCTCAAGCAGGTCACTGGGTACCGCGACCACGCCATTTGTGGTGGTATGAGATTGCGCCGATACCAGGGTACAAACGGTGACTGTGTGTAACTGGCCATCGCAATTGGCCCGAACATCTTGTGCCAGCCCCGCGCCACCGCTACTGTCGATGCCACCAATTAAAAGAACCGTTTTCATTGCTTAGGCTCCGGCTTTGGCGGCATCAACATACAGTTGGTTTCCTTGAGCAGAGAATTTTTCTGCCATTTCCTCCATCCCTTCTGCCTGTGCTTTGGCATTGGCTTGATCCCGCACTTCCTGGGATATCTTCATGGAGCAGAATTTGGGCCCGCACATGGAACAAAAATGGGCCACCTTGTTAGCGGCTTGGGGCAGGGTTTCGTCATGATAGCTGCGGGCGGTGTAGGGATCTAACGCCAGGTTAAACTGATCTTCCCATCTAAATTCAAACCGGGCTTTAGACATGGCGTTATCACGAATTTGTGCGCCCGGGTGTCCTTTGGCTAAATCAGCGGCGTGGGCAGCAATTTTATAGGTAATTAACCCTTGTTTTACGTCTTCTTTGTCGGGCAGGCCAAGGTGCTCTTTGGGGGTTACATAACAGAGCATGGCACAGCCGTACCAGCCAATCATGGCCGCGCCAATACCTGAGGTGAAATGATCATAACCTGGGGCAATATCGGTGGTGAGTGGGCCAAGGGTATAAAAGGGCGCGCCGTGGCAATGGTGAAGCTGCTCTTCCATATTTTCTTTAATCAGGTGCATCGGCACATGGCCCGGGCCTTCAATCATTACCTGTACATCGTATTGCCAGGCAATTTGGGTCAGTTCGCCTAAGGTGCGTAATTCGGCAAACTGAGCCTCGTCATTGGCATCTGCAATGGAGCCCGGGCGCAAGCCGTCGCCCAGCGACAAACTTACATCATAGGCGGCGCAAATTAAGCAAATTTCATGGAAGTGTTCATACAAGAAGCTTTCTTTGTGATGATACAAACACCATTTGGCCATGATTGCGCCGCCACGGGAGACAATGCCCGTTACTCTGTTTGCTGTCATAGGAACAAAGGGCAAGCGTACACCAGCATGAATGGTAAAGTAATCCACCCCTTGTTCGGCTTGTTCTATCAGTGTGTCGCGAAATATGGCCCAGTCGAGATCTTCGGCAACGCCGTTGACTTTTTCTAACGCCTGATAAATGGGCACGGTGCCAATGGGAACCGGGCTATTTCGTAACAGCCACTCACGGGTTTCGTGAATGTTGCGACCGGTGGATAAATCCATCACGGTGTCAGCGCCCCAGCGTGTTGCCCACACCAGCTTTTCCACTTCTTCTTCAATGGACGAGGTCACCGCCGAATTACCAATGTTCGCATTTACCTTTACCAGAAAATTGCGCCCGATGATCATGGGCTCGGCTTCAGGGTGGTTAATATTGGCTGGAATAATGGCACGTCCTGCGGCCACTTCTTCGCGCACAAACTCTGGGGTGATGACTTCAGGAATGCGGGCACCAAAATCTTCACCGGGATGTTGCTGCTGCAAAAGCTCGTCTTGTATGGCTGCTCGGCCCATGTTTTCCCGAATGGCAATAAACTCCATTTCCGGGGTAACAATGCCGTTGCGGGCATAATGCAGTTGGGTAACGTTGTGGCCGACTTTGGCTTTACGGGTAATTGGTTTCGCCTGAAAACGAATGGATTCGGTGGTGATATCGGCATCCCGTACCTGCGTGAAGCTGGATTCGGACTTGGCGATGGAGCGGGTGTCTGCTCTTTCTTCGATCCAGGCATTTCGAATTGCAGGGATCCCTTTTGTCACGTCTACCTGAACATCGGGATCACCAAATACACCGGCAGCATCGTACACGGGAATCGGCGGGTTGGTTTCAAATTGACCGTCGCTTAGTGGGGTGGGCGATTGATCAATGAGGCGCATGGGAACTTGCACCGTTTCATCTGCGTTGGTTTCGTAATGACGGCGGGAGTTAGGGAAAGCCTGGCCTTTTAATGAGGCGATAAATTGTTGCGCTTGTTCGCGCTTTTGACGTCGTGTTGACATAGCATTAATTCCTTTGTGTTCAAAGAGTAAATGCTTGTCAGGAGTGTATACAAGGGACAACACATGAGGCGAAAACCCAAAACAGATGTGGAAGACGATTTGGGTGTAAAGCTGTGTTGCGTTCTTGTTCCCTTCGCAGGTATTAGCCTGATCAGGTTCTACGGATCCCGTTCTAACGGTCTCAGCTTGCTTCCAACTGGAAGACGAAGCACTCCGACAAGTTCTGTGTTTACTATAAGCGTAGTTGACCGGTCATGACAAGCCTTGTTTGTAGACAAAAAATAGGTTGTTAGTCTGAATCTTCGGCAACTTAGTCGGTGAGTGTCTGGTGTAGGTGGTCAGGTTTTGATAACCTGAATGAAAATTATTGCTATTTCATGGCGTATGGCGTAAAACTTCTGCGCCCAACCCTTCGGCGCAGTAAAGAGAAAAATTATGACACTTTGGGAATTGCCAGCTCAGCAACGGGCTACCGTTGCATCCCTGACTCCTGATCTTCACGAAAAAGTTACAGCTAGATTGGCTGAAATGGGGTTAGAAACCGCGCAGGAAGTTTTCTGCTTGCGCAAAGGACCTTGGGGCGGTCCAATTATCATTCAACTCGGCGGCAGCGTATTTGCTGTGGAAAAAGAGTTGGCGCAACACATTCATGTGCATGCTCGTCACTAAGTAAGCCTTGCTTTAGCAGTAACAGGAAAGTCTTCTTATATGCAACGTATTCTAATGGTGGGGAAACCCAACACAGGCAAAACCTTATTATTTAATCAGCTCACAGGGATGCGCCAAAAAGTCGCTAATTACCCCGGTGTGACGGTAGAAGTTAAACACGGTCGCTGCGAGGATTATAACCTTGTGGATTTACCCGGTACCTACACGTTAAATGGGTTAAGCCGAGACGAAGAAATCGCTATAAAGGAAATTACCTCCGCCATTGCCGATGACAACACCGCCTTGGTGGTTTGTTTGTTGGATGCCACGCGTTTAGAACGCAGTTTGGTGCTGGGACTGCAAGTTCAGCAGTTGGCCAAAGAGCACAACAAGGCCATGATCTTTGCTTTAAACTTTATCGATGAATTACGGCGTATCGGTGAGGATATCGACACCGAGGCCTTGTCGAATGCACTGGGTAGCCAGGTTTTGGCATTGTCTGCCCGTTCGCTTGATGGTTTGCATGAGTTTAAACAAGCCATGTTGTCTGTGGCGGCATCGCCCGAATCCAGCGTACCTACGCGTACGTTAAAGCCACACCAAAAAGCCTCGGCGCGCAGTCGTGAATTGGCATCTTCCTATGGCATTCACACCGACATTGTGCTGACCAACCAGAATAAAATGGATCGCTTCATGCTAAACAGTGTGATGGGGTCGATTATCTTTCTTGCCATGATGTTTGTGCTGTTTCAAAGCGTATTTACCTTGGCCACACCCTTAATGGACGGCGTGGAAAATGGTATTGGCGAACTTGCCGTCATGGTCACATCCCTGTTTCCAGACGGGATCCTCTCTGATTTTCTAAACGACGCTATTTTCGGTGGGTTCGGTTCGTTTCTGGTATTTGTGCCGCAAATCATGGTGCTGACTTTTGTTATTGGTTTGCTGGAAGACAGTGGCTATTTGGCGCGGGCGGCGTTGGTGTGCCATAGGCCGTTAAGTTTCTTTGGATTATCTGGCCGTAGCTTTATTCCCTATTTATCGGGGCATGCCTGTGCAATTCCGGCCATTATGGCCGCGCGTACCATTGAGTCTCCGCGCAAACGCTTAATTACCATGATGACCATACCTTTGATGTCATGTTCTGCCCGTTTGCCTGTTTATGCCTTGCTGGTGGCGGTGTTAATTCCCCGGGATGGCACCTTCTTAGGTATTTTCGATTTACAGGGTGCTGCCTTTTTTGGCTTGTTCTTTTTCGGCATTGTGATGGCGCTGGTGGTGAGTCAGTTACTTACCCGCTTTTTGCCACCGGATTTAGAAGAATCAGACATGCCGTTTATTCTGGAGTTACCTAGCTACCGCTTACCCCATTGGAAGCCGTTGTTTAACCGAGTTCTCAACAGTGGTATTCAGTTTATACGTCGCGCTGCACCGGTTATCTTTATGGTGTCTATGGGTATTTGGGTTCTCGGTTATTTCCCGCTAGGCAGTACATTACAAGATAGTTGGTTGGGGCAAATTGGTCACTGGATTGAACCTGTCTTTGCGCCAATGGGGCTAGACTGGCGTTATGGCGTGGCTATTTTAATGTCATTTTTGGCCCGTGAAGTGTTTGTTGGCGCATTGGGCACCTTATTTGGCATGGGGGATGCTGAAGACAACGTGGCTGGGTTGGCCGAACGTATTCAGGCCGACGGTCTAACGGTGGCATCAGGCTTAGGATTAGTCTTGTTTTACGTGGTGGCTTTGCAATGTGTGGCGACAGTCGCCATGCTGAAAGGGGAAACCGGTAGCAAGAAAATCGCCTGGGGCTTGTATGTTGGCTACGGTGTTTTAGCGTATAGCATTGCCGTATTGGTAAACCTCATTGGCTGATCGAGTTTGCATTGTTCTAAAAAAAGCCCGCTATAAAGCGGGCTTTTTTCTGCATTAAGTTTAATGCTCCAGGGCTGCACCCCGTTTATACAGCGACAATGCCTGTGCATCGTTGTGTCTGCGTTCGCTGATTTGAGCAAGGATCATGAGATCTTTAGGATTCTCGTTGAGCTTCACCGATTTAAGCAGGACTTTTTCAGCCAGAATATCGTCACCGGCGTTATAGGCTAATCGCCCTAAAATAGAGTACAGCTGGGCGTTGGTGTCATCATGCTTTATCCATTGCTCTAAGGCCGCAATGGCTTTGTCTGGGTTGGGCATGCTAAGCTCTGCCATCATGGGTAACAGCACAGGGTGAGGCCCTTTTTTCTGCCATTCCGTTAACCGTAGCTCGGCTTCTTTGTGCATGCCTTGTTCTAGCAGTTGTTGCACGTAAGCTGCCCGATACGCATCATCATTGCGTAATTTACGGGGTAAATCCTGCCAATGCTGTTGCAGGGCGTTCGCCCCTTGCTTGCTGGCGATTTCGGCAAACTTGCCTTTGGCCACGGCTTGCGCCCAGGTGATGTAATCGTCTTTTAACGGTTTACGCCACTGGGGCAGACTTTCTTGTAATGCCTGCCATTGACCTAACTCGCCCATGGCTTGGGCTTTTACGCGAATGACCTGAGGATGACGGGAGGCTTTTTCATCAAGTTGGTCAAGGCGTTCTAAGGCAGCTTGTTGCTGGCCTTGCTGAATATCCAGTCGCGCCAGGGTTAAGGTTGCAGCCACCTTGGCGTTGTCAAAATCGGCCGCTTTGTCTAATAGCCAACGTACCCGATCGTGTTCACCTAAGGTTTGGGCTACTTGCGCTGCCGCTAGGAAGTTTACGCCGTCAAAGTCGCCATCGGTGGTGTCTTGGAAGGCTTTTTTCGCACTTTCAAAATCACCTTCAGCCATGGCTTGTAAGCCCCGATAGAATTTACGTTGCCGCTTACGACGGCTACGGCCACCAAACCACGCATGGGAGCCTTTAAACAGCCCGAGGGTGCGGCCAATCAGGCGCCATACAATCCAAAGTACCACTAAGGAAACAAACAAGGTGATGCCTAAACTGACCACCGACATTTCTATGTGCAGCGTGCCCATGGAAATTAAAACATAACCCTTATCGCCGACGACCTGCGGGGCGATGAGCATGGCTGCCAGAATAACCAGAATTAAAATAATGGCATAAATCAGTCGCTTCATAGTGCCTCCGTACCGTTACCGTAAGCACCGTTTATACGTTTTTCCATTAGCCGTTGAAGGGGCGCGGTGGTGGTAAGGGATTCAGGCAGGTTTTCTTCAATGTTGGCGTCTAAAAGCACGGTAAGTGTGGATAACGCTCCTTGCACGCTGGGCGACTGGGTATCGAATTTACTGTTTAACAAGGCTACGGCGTTTTGTACCGATGTGGTATACAGGTCGCTTTGGGCCGCAATAGCTGCCGACTGGGCTTGCATGATTTGCAATTTAAACTGCTCTTTGTACAGCCACTGTTGTTCGGCAGACATCATGGGGGCGACGGGGGTATCGTCCCGACGAACGGAAATGAAATCGTCCACAATGTCGTGCCACACTTTCGCCAGATTCGTTTGCCAATCATCAATAGACTCGGACACTTCTTCGCTATCTGCCGTATCTTTAGGACGGGTAAAAGTGTGTAGCGGCAGCTCGTCTGCTTTTGATAACAAGCTAGATAAAGACAGCGCCAGCTGCGCTCTGTCTACTGTATTGACCTGACGTAACGACTGAATGTCTTCGGCAATGTAGCCACGAATTGGAATCACTGAGGGATCAGAGAGTTCCTGTAAGCGCTCATCGGCATTACGCAGCAGTAAGATGGCGGTGTTAATGTCTTTTTCCAGCCACACTTTGCGCCCAGCCATACGTACCAGATAGTCGGCTTCGGCTAACAGCCAGTCGGACGGACGACGGCCTTCCATATCGCTTAACTGAGAGACCAGTTGCTCGGTTTGCAACTGCATGGATTCTGTTTTATCCGTAAGAGTGCTTACGGCTTGGGCCAGTTCGTTTTTGCTGTCTTCCAAGGCCACCAATTGCTGTTGCAAGGTCATGTTTTCGTTGTTGAGAGATTCCAGCGCGTCCTGCTGTAATGTTTGTTGCTCAAGAAGTACCTGGCTGTTGTTGTCTTTTTTCCACACATACCAGTAAGCGGCTGCGCCTAGAGCCAGTACCAGCAGCAGGGTAATAATCAGCACTACCCACAAAGCGGCGTGTGATTTGGCTTTGGGTGGTTTCTCCGCCTTAGTCTTTTGGGCTTTGGGTTTCACCTCTGCTGACGTTGATGACGACGCCGGCCCGCGCGTGTCCTCTTCCGGCAATACTAACTGATATTCCGGTTTGTTCTTATCTTTGTCAGCCATGTTTTACTCCCAATTGTCCTTTATCCACGCACTGAGTGCGCTATCACTGGCGTCGTTGCAAACAGCTACCCTTTGCACGCCGGATGCCTTTAAATTGTCTGCGATGCGTTCGCTTACCGTTAACCACGGGCGTTGGCATAGACTGTGGCTGTCGTAAAGCCTAAACAGTTGCTCGGCCATTTCGCCGCTGGTGGCTACTATGCCTTTAATTGCAGACCACTGCCAATTATCAGTTTGTATAGGTCGCGTATTTCTTTGTCGGTAGTAGAATAGATATTCCTCTACTTCGAAACCCCGCGCTAGCAGCGTATCTCGTAAAGTGGTTCGACCACCTTGTCCTTTAATAATAACCACTCGGCGAGAATTTGCACTACTCAATTGGGATAGTGCAAGTAACCCTTCCGAGTTTTGCTGTTCGGGTACGGTTACAGTAAACCCGTTTTGCGCCAAGACCGATGCCGTTGACGTGCCTACCGCCAGCCAGAGGGTATCGGACCGAAACTCACCGTCATTATACAACTTAACCGCAGCAAATGTGCTGGTAACAATCGCAATGTGCGGGGCACAGAGTACAAATTGTTCCTTGCATCCATCGATTTGCCCTTGGTCGTAACAAATGGTGACCGGCGCAACACCCGTAACAGCAATACCCGCTGCACGAAAGGCCGCAACACTTTTTGCCAGTTTTTGCTCTGGACGGGTAATCAAATACATTTTACGTGTGTAACGCTTTTAGGATCTCACCTGC
Organism: Alteromonas sp. 14N.309.X.WAT.G.H12; assembly: GCF_036697315.1. Classification (NCBI taxonomy): domain Bacteria; kingdom Pseudomonadati; phylum Pseudomonadota; class Gammaproteobacteria; order Alteromonadales; family Alteromonadaceae; genus Alteromonas; species Alteromonas sp. 14N.309.X.WAT.G.H12. Next base: position 45,435 of record NZ_JBAHZB010000002.1, on the reverse strand, counting down.
GCCTTGGGCCAGGAGTGCATCCGCCACTTCAACACCTAATTCGACGCCTCGAGAGCGATGACCAGTTGCCGAAGCGTACAATAAGGTTTGTCCATCGACGCTACCTACCATGCCGGTTAAGGTTAGTACATCATCGTTTAGTGTAGCAAAACTGCCAATGGGTACCTGACAACCGCCTTCTAAGCGCGCATTCATTGCCCGTTCAGCCGTAACGCGGTCGGCGGTATCGCTATGGTTTAATGCCGTCAATAGGGCAATTAAGGCGCTGTCATCATTACGGCATTCAATGCCTACGGCGCCTTGCCCTACCGCCGGTAACGACACTTCAGGCGGTAATGGCTGGGTAATGCGATCTTCCATTCCCAGGCGTATTAGGCCTGCCGAGGCCAAAATAATGGCATCGTATTCACCCTTGTCCAACTTGGCGAGCCGGGTATTGACGTTACCCCGTAAGTCTTTAATTTGCAGATCAGGACGATATTTGCGTATTTGGCATTGGCGACGGAGGCTAGAGGTGCCTACCACGGCGCCCTGGGGCAAATCGTCGAGTTTGCTAAAGGTGTTTGAAACAAAGGCATCGAAGGGGTTTTCCCGTGGACAGATGGCATGCAGGCCAAAGCCCTCTGGAAAATCCACAGGCACATCTTTCATGCTATGAACGGCAATGTCTGCTCTGTCTTCTAGCATGGCCACTTCCAGCTCTTTAATAAACAGTCCTTTGCCGCCAATTTTAGCCAGTGGAGTATCGAGAATTTTATCGCCCTGGGTACTCATAGGCACCAGTTCAACGGTAAGTTCAGGGTGCGCTTTTTCAAGCTGTGCTTTTACGTATTCCGCTTGCCACAGTGCCAGCGCACTTTTACGGGTAGCAATACGCACAGTGCGAGAGGAGTTAGGGGTCATAAGCACTCCTGTAGCCAGCGACTAATGGCATTTATTTCATCCATGCACACGTTGTGTTGCATGGGATAAGTGGTCCATTGGGCGTTAAAGCCCGCGTCTTTTAGCGCTTCGTAGGCCATGTTACCTAGGGCAACCGGTACCACGTTATCCTGTACGCCGTGAGCCATGAAAATAGGGGTGTTTTTGTTTGTGTCCGTGGCTTGGGCTGGCAATTTCGCCGGCTCGCTCATGTAGGTGGATAACGCCATGATACCGGCCAGTTTATGAGGAAAACGGGTGGCCAGTTGTAGCGCGATGACGCCACCTTGGGAGAAGCCTGCTACCACCATTTTGTCATAGGCAAAACCGTCGTCGTGAAGTTTTGCCATAAGGGCCGTGACTTGTTGGGCGCTTTCAAGCACGCCTTCTGAATCGGCGCGCTGATTAAAGTCTAAGGATTTGATATCGTACCAGGCGCGCATTCGCATGCCATTGTTAATGGTGACAGGCCGTTCGGGTGCGTGGGGAAATATAAAACGCACCGGTAACGAGGCCGGTAATTGTAATTCGGGAACGATGGGGGCAAAACCGTGACCGGAGTCGCCTAAACCATGCATCCAAATAACGCAGGCTTGGGGATTGTCCCCGGTATTTACCTCAACAAACGGTAAGAGAGCTTCTGTCATAATGTCGCTTCTGTGATAAAGAGTGAAAAGGTTACGTATTTCACAATTACGTAAAGATAAGGGCTATGCTACCATTGCCGTTTAAAATCACCACATCATGATGATAAAAAGCAAGACTATGGCTTCACTACTTGGCAATCTTTTCATTCTATCGGCTCCCTCCGGCGCAGGAAAATCCAGTTTAATAAAAGCATTACTGGAAAAGCATGATGACAGTTCGACTTACCCTATGCAGGTTTCTGTGTCCCATACAACCCGCGCTCCCCGCCCTGGCGAGGTAGATGGCGTGCACTATCATTTTGTTTCCCGCGAACAATTTGAAGCGCTGATAGAGCAGGGCGTATTTTTTGAATATGCCGAAGTTTTCGGTAATTATTATGGCACCTCTCGGGTCACCATAGAGCAAACATTGCACCGAGGTATTGATGTTTTCCTTGATATCGACTGGCAAGGTGCGCGACAGGTAAAGGCCGCGCTGCCTGATGCTTGCGGTATCTTTATTTTGCCGCCATCGGCATCGGTGTTGCGGGAACGTTTAACCCGTCGTGGGCAAGATGCTGGCGAGGTCATCGACAGCCGTATGCGCGAAGCCGTTTCTGAAATGTCGCATTTTGATGAATTTGATTATGTGCTGATCAACGATAACTTTGCCACCGCGCTCAATGAGTTGGAAGCTATTGTGGTCGCCCAGCGTCAGCGCACGATGAAGCAGCAAATGCGCCATCAAAACCTGATAAAGGATTTGCTTGAGCAGTAATCGTTAACCCGTATAGGGTATTGCTGCTGTAAAAGCGAACAAAACACTATGACTATAACGGCTTGTGTTATATAATACGCGGCCATTTAAAATATTCGTTTTAGTTCATTTTCGGAGTAAACACATGGCTCGCGTAACAGTAGAAGACGCCGTAGATAAAGTTGGTAATCGCTTTGACCTGGTTTTGGTTGCAGCACGTCGTGCCCGCCAACTGGCAACCGGAGGCAAGGAGTCTCTGGTTGATGCACAAAATGACAAGCCTACCGTTACTGCTTTGCGTGAAATTGAGCAAGGTCTGGTTAATGCAGATACCCTTGAACAAGACGACATGCGTGATCAGGAAAGACAGGACAGCGCTGATTTTTCCTCAGTAGCGAATATCTTGTCTGACCAATAATTACCCAAATAGCGGTATTTAGCAGTAGTTAACAAGCGCCAGTGAACTTTAATCGGGTTCACTGGCGTTTTGTCATTGGCAATTGGCTCATTTCTCATTATTCTGTTGGTACAGGCAACAATCGCAGGAAAGTAGTACGCACGTGTATTTATTTGAGGGGTTAAAACAAAAGATTTCCGAATACTTGTCGGCTGATCGTGTTCAGCTGGTGCAGGACAGCTTTGTTTTAGCTCATGAAGCCCATGACGGGCAGATGCGTTCCAGCGGTGATCCTTACATTACCCATCCCGTGGCCGTAGCCGGCATTCTTGCCGATATGCATATGGATCACGAAACACTCATGGCCGCCTTACTCCATGATGTGATTGAAGATACCCACTACAGTCAGGAAGATTTAGCCGAAGCGTTCGGTGAAACCGTGGCTGAATTGGTGGAAGGGGTTAGTAAACTCGACAAAATTGCCTTTAGCAGCAAGCAAGAAGCCCAAGCCGAAAACTTCCGTAAAATGATGATGGCCATGGTGCAGGATATTCGGGTTATTCTGATTAAACTGGCCGACCGTACACACAATATGCGTACTCTCGGTGCGCTGCGACCAGATAAGCGCCGCCGTATTGCCCGGGAAACCTTAGAAATTTACGCGCCCATTGCCCATCGTTTGGGTATTCACGATATTAAGAACGAGCTGGAAGACTTAGGCTTTCAAGCCATGCACCCCATGCGCCACCGAGCGCTGAAATCGGCAGTGAAACAAGCCCGGGGCAACCGCAAAGAAATTATCGAGAATATCCGTCGTGAATTATCCTCACGGCTTTTGGAATACAATATCGACGCCAATGTGGTAGGGCGTGAAAAACACCTGTATTCCATCTATCGAAAGATGAAGAATAAAGAGTTAATGTTCAACGAGGTCATGGACATTTACGCTTTTCGTATTGTGGTCGATACATTGGACAACTGCTACCGTTCGTTAGGGGCCATGCACGGTTTGTATAAACCTATTGAGACCCGTTTTAAAGATTATATCGCCATTCCCCGCACCAACGGCTATCAGTCGCTACATACCTCGCTTATCGGCCCTCACGGCATTCCCGTAGAAGTACAAATTCGAACGCTGGCAATGGATCAGATGGCCGATAAAGGGGTAGCCGCCCATTGGTTGTATAAAGAGCCCGGTGATAGCGACAATACCGCGCAGTTGCGGGCGAGAAAGTGGATGCAATCGCTACTGGAATTACAGCAAAGTGCCAGCTCCAGCTTCGAATTTATCGAATCGGTGAAAACCGATCTGTTCCCCGAAGAGATTTATGTGTTTGCCCCCGATGGGCGCATAGTCGAGCTTCCGGTGGGCGCAACGGCGGTGGATTTCGCCTATGCCGTGCATTCCGATGTGGGTAATACCTGCGTAGGGGTAAGAGTAGAGCGCAGAAACTATAGCCTAAGCAAACCACTGGAAAACGGTCAAACCGTAGAAATTATCACCTCGCCGAAGGCCAAGCCGAACGCTAACTGGCTGAACTTTGTGGTCAGTGCCCGTGCCCGTACACGTATTCGTCAATACTTGCGCAAACAGCATTCGAAAGAAGCGGTAAACATGGGGAACCGTTTGCTGCGTCACGCCCTTGGCTCGGTCAAACTGGAAGACATTGCGCAACAAGATATTGATCGGGTGGTCGTCGAAACCAAGCATCGCACCTTTGACGAGTTACTTACCGATATTGGTCTAGGAAATGAGCTTAGCGCCATTGTTGCTCGCCGCTTACTTGGGGAATCCACAGAGTTGCCAGAGAAGCGCGGGAATGTGGCCATTCGTGGCACCGAAGGTTTACTGGTGAATTACGCCCGTTGTTGTCATCCTATTCCGGATGATGAAATTGTGGCGGTACTAAGCCCGGGTCGCGGCATGACCATTCATCAAACTGGCTGTAACAATATTCGTAAACTCACCCGTGAAGAGCCCCAACGGGTGCTGCCCATGCAGTGGGATGAGTCACCGCAAGGGGAATTTAAAGCCTCGTTGCGTATTGAACTCTACAATCACCAAGGTACACTAGCCAATCTAACCAATATGATTGCCAGTTGTGACTCGAATATTATTGGTCTTCAAACAGAAGAAAAAGAAAGCAACATTTACTTTATTGATATTGAACTGACCACCCACAACCGTGTGCATCTGGCCCGGGTGATGAAGAAAATCAGAACAATGTCGGAAGTGCAGCGCGTTTCGCGTCATAGTCAGTCACGACATTAAATTACTCACAGGATCTAACATGGCTAAATCTATTATCCAAACCGATAATGCGCCTCAGGCGATCGGTACATACAGTCAGGCGGTTAAAGCGGGCACAACCGTTTATCTTTCTGGTCAAATTCCCCTTAACCCACAAACCATGGAAATGGTGTCAGAGGATTTTGCGGAACAAGCAACCCAGGTTTTTGAAAACCTAAAGGCCGTGTGTGAAGCTGCTGGCGGCACCATGAACGATTTGGTAAAAGTGAATATTTTCATGCTGGATCTGGACAATTTTGCCACCGTTAACGAAATCATGGCGAAGTACTTTTCTAAGCCTTATCCGGCGCGTGCGGCGATTGGCGTTGCGGCGTTACCAAAAGGCTCGTTAGTTGAAATTGACGGCGTAATGGAATTACCCGAGTAAGTCACTATTTGGCGGTATGGGGCCTCCTGTACCGTCAGCCACTCGCCAAGCGCCGACGAATACCTTACACTGCGCTTATGCCCCTATAACAATGTCTTAATTATCATGCAGTCCCTTGCTCAAACACCCGTTACCGCGTTAAAAGGCGTGGGCGCGAAAGTGGCTGAGAAGTTAACAAAAATTGGTTTGCACACCGTGTCGGATGTGCTTTTTCACTTGCCCATGCGATACGAAGATCGCACACGGGTGTATGCCATTGATACCTGCAAGCCCTTTACCCATGTCAGCATTCAAGGCGAAGTAAAAAGCGCCGATATCCAGTACGGTAAAAAACGTATGCTGGTGGTTAAGGTGTCTGATGGCACCGGGACGATCACCTTACGCTTCTTCCACTTTGGCGCGGCACAGCGCACGTTACTCTCGCCGGGCAACTGTGTGCGATGTTTTGGCGAAATTCGTACCGGAAAATGGGGGCTGGAAATGATGCACCCCGAATTTACCCTGATTGTTGAAGATGAAATCCAGCCAGAGCCTACCTTAACGCCAGTATACCCATCCACCGAAGGCGTAAAGCAACTTACCTTGCGAGGGTTATCAGAGCAGGCCCTGGCGCTGCTTGAAAAGGGCGGATTGGCAGATTTACTGCCCGACGGGATGTACGAACAACAAATTGATCTCGCGTCGGCTCTGCGTCTTGTGCATCGGCCGCCGCCGGATGTATCGTTAGAAAGCATTGAGCAGGGCGCACACCCCGCGCAAAAACGGCTCATTTTAGAAGAATTACTGGCCCATCATCTAAGCGTGTTAAAAGTGCGCCAGCAAGCCCAGTCACAACCGGGTATTCCCATTGAGGTTAACGCATCGCTAATTAGCAAGCTACTGAGCAACTTGCCCTTTTCCCCCACAGGGGCACAACAGCGCGTGGTTGCCGATATTCAAAAAGACATGGCCTGCAACCGACCGATGATGCGTTTGGTACAAGGAGATGTGGGCTCAGGAAAAACGTTAGTCGCCGCCTTGGCGTCGTTATCGGCCATCGGTGCGGGTTACCAGGTGGCGTTAATGGCACCAACTGAGCTATTGGCAGAACAACACGCTAATAATTTTCGCGAATGGTTTGAGCCCTTGGGCATTGAAGTGGGCTGGTTGGCTGGAAAGCTTAAAGGTAAGGCCCGTGAAGAAGTGCTTACTCGCCTTAAAGGCGGTGAAATACAAATGCTGGTGGGTACCCATGCTATTTTTCAAGCGCAGGTGGAATATCAACAGCTAGCCTTGGTTATTGTTGATGAACAGCACCGTTTTGGTGTCCATCAGCGCTTGGCACTGCGAGAAAAGGGCGAGCAACAAGGCCGTTTTCCCCATCAACTCATCATGACCGCCACGCCGATCCCACGAACACTGGCAATGACAGCCTATGCCGATCTCGATACCTCGGTGATTGATGAATTACCGCCCGGGCGCACACCGGTCACCACCGTGGTTTTGCCCGATACCCGGCGGGGCGACGTTATCGTGCGGGTGTACGAAGCCTGCCATCATCAGGGGCGACAGGCATATTGGGTTTGTACGCTTATTGATGAATCAGAAGTGTTGCAGTGTCAGGCTGCCGAAGATGCTGCTATTACACTACGTACGGCATTACCGGATTTACGGGTGGGGCTCGTGCACGGACGGTTGAAACCCGCCGAGAAAAAAGCGGTGATGGATGCCTTCAAACAAGGCGAACTGGATTTACTGGTGGCAACCACGGTTATTGAGGTTGGGGTGGATGTGCCAAACGCCAGTATTATGATCATTGAAAATCCCGAGCGTTTGGGGCTGGCCCAATTGCATCAGTTAAGAGGCCGGGTAGGGCGAGGTGCAGTAGAAAGTCAGTGTGTACTTATGTACTCGGGGCCCCTTTCTAAAACTGCCTCTCAGCGTTTGGCGGTGTTAAGAGAATCCAACGACGGTTTTTATATTGCACAGCGGGATCTGGAGATTCGCGGGCCCGGTGAATTAATGGGAACAAAGCAAACCGGCATAGCGGAATTACGCATTGCCGATTTAGTCAGAGATGCGCAACTCGTGCCCCAGGTGCAGCAAATTGCCGAGCGCCTTTGGCAGGAGTATCCGTCTCACGCACAAGCGATTATCAATCGATGGATAGGGTCTAAGGAGCAGTACGGCAATGCTTAATATTCCGGTGTATATTCCACCATCATGTAGTGATTCTTCACAAGGGATTGCACTTAAGCAGGTGGCCCAGCGTTGGCGGTTAACGGAACAAGCTGATCTCCCCGAAGGCTTGGCCGTAACAATGGAAAATAACAGGCTTTCGGTGAAGGATTTTGCCAACCCTAAACAGCAGGGTGTGGCGGTAGATTTTCTTTCCGCCAGCAGCCTATACCGCCAGCAGCATGGTGGCAGAAAAAAGGAGCCGCTGGCCAAGGCTGTAGGGCTTAAAGGGCAAGACAGTTTGCATGTGGTTGATGCCACACCGGGGCTTGGTCGCGATGCCTTTGTGCTGGTATCCCTCGGATGCACGGTTACTTTGATTGAGCGTTCTCCTGTAGTGGCCGCATTATTGGACGATGGACTTAAGCGGTTAGCCCAACAGAATGGGGATTTAGCAGAACGGTTTACCCTTATTCATGGTGACAGCATTTCTCAAATGAAAGAAAATTTAGTTGATGTAGATGTGGTTTATCTTGATCCAATGTTTCCACATCGAAAAAAATCTGCTTTAGTAAAGAAGGAAATGCGGTTGTTTCAACAACTGCTGGGGGCTGATGACGATGCCGATGAATTATTAGCACCGGCAATAACGCTGGCAAATAAACGGGTGGTAGTCAAACGCCCGGCTTACGCTGAGCCTTTGGCCCAGCGCGAGCCAGACACTGCGATCACCAGTAAGAAACACCGGTTTGATGTTTATATAACACATACTCATTAGGAGAGAAGCATGATCAACGTTGGCAGTACATTGCCTGAAGTAACTTTTGGCCTGCTCAAGGACGGAAAAGTAACGAACCCTCATACCCACGACATTTTTGCGGGCAAACGAGTGGTGGTATTTGCCGTGCCAGGTGCTTTTACGCCAACATGTTCAGCGGCTCATTTGCCGGGATATGTGGCGTTGGCCGACAAAATAAAAGCCAAAGGCGTAGATGACATTGTATGCATATCGGTAAACGATGCTTTTGTCATGGATGCATGGAAAAAATCTGCCAATGCAGAGGAAATTACCATGCTGGCAGATGGCAACGGCTACTTTACCAAGTCCATCGGACTTGATATGAATACAAGTGATTTTGGCGGCACGCGCAGCGTACGCTACTCGATGTTGGTTGAAGATGGCGAAGTGGTTAAGCTGAATGTTGAAGATCCAGGTCGTTTTGAAGTCTCAGATGCCGAAACCATGCTAAAGAGTCTTTAATTTAGCGTGTAGATACTAAAAAAACCGCCGTCATGGCGGTTTTTTATTACGCTGAAAGGTTCGGTGGGCAATTCGCCGATGTATTGCGCTGTGTCAGTGTTTTGGGTGTTTTTTTACACGATAGTCAGTAGTACTCCCTTTTCCATTCTGTTATTCTCTAAGAATAGCGTAGTCAGATATTTTGAGGCGCTTCAGGGCAGTCAGGACGATCTGTACCGTTTAAAACGGCGTTATGTAGGGATACCATCATGTTAAAAAATAACCAAAAATTTGGCGTTTATCTCATCTCGAAATCCCTCGCTTCAGAGGAAGCCGACGATAAGCAAGTCACGCTATTTAAACAACTTCTGCAAACCTGCGGCTATGACGTAACCGAACTTACCGCCATGGAAGAACTTGGCGAGACCTCTAATCAAGATCTGATTTTTTATGATGCTTCCAAGGCTGACGATAAATTAGGAGCTTATTATCGCTATGATGGCTGCTCCCGCTGGGTATTATTAAATTTACAATCCGGTGAAATTGACGAATGTGAAGCGATTATTGCTGGCGTAGAAGGTACCTTCTATACTAGTGACTCTCCTGAATTAGTGTTGAAGGGCATACGCCGTTTAGCCAAGATGGATGTATGGTTTAAACGCAGTTCTATCAATGAGGCATTAAGACGTTTACGTCAACAGTCTCGTAAAGCCGCCGCACCGCCGAGTCGACCGATGACCATTAATAGTTCGGCAGCCTACGCGAAACTGACCAAACGTGAAATTACGATCATCGAATTGGTTGCAAAAGGCGCACAGAATCAGGAAATCGCGGATCAGCTTCACATTAGTGTTAATACAGTAAAAACCCACATCTACAGTATTTTTAGAAAAACCCATTCACGAAACCGCATTGAATTGCTGTCGTGGTCCCAACAGTTTGTGGGCGAATACGGATAGCGCTTCAACTTCATGTCTTTGCCCTCTATAATTCGCGCTTTATAGGTGCAAGGGGAAGGGTGTGATTCAAAAAGACGTGGTTGTCATCGGTGCCGGTGCGGCTGGACTGTTCTGTGCTGCCGAAGCTGGGAAACGGGGACGCTCGGTTGAAGTGTTGGATCACGGCAAGAAAGTTGGCAGAAAAATACTCATGTCCGGTGGCGGACGCTGTAATTTCACTAACATGTATGCCAGCCCCGAAAATTTTATCTCGACGAATCCTCATTTTTGTAAATCCGCACTCAGTCGATACACCCAGTGGGATTTTATTTCACTGGTGGCCGAATACGGCATTGCCTACCATGAAAAAACTTTAGGCCAACTGTTTTGTGATAACAGTGCGTCAGACATTGTTAATTTGCTTACCAGTGAGTGCAGTAAAGCCGGGGTGACCATCCAGACTCGCTGTGAAATCAGCCATATCGAGAAAGTAAACCACGTGTTTACGGTACATACGTCCTTAGGTGTGTATCAATGCGAATCGCTGGTTATTGCCACCGGTGGGTTGAGCATGCCAAAAATTGGCGCCACTCCTTTTGGCTATCAGGTGGCCGAACAATTTGGGCTAAATGTTTTGCCAACCCGCGCCGGGCTTGTGCCCTTTACCTTGCATGAAAACGATAAAAAGGCGCTGGAAGGCTTAAGCGGCATTGCCATCGACACCAGTGCATCATGTAACGATACTGCTTTTCGCGAAGCCATGTTGTTTACCCACCGCGGCTTGAGCGGCCCGTCCATGTTACAGGTGTCTTCTTATTGGGAGCCAGGGGATACCCTACACATAGATATGCAGCCCACAGGATCGGCTATCGATTATTTAACCGAGGCGCAAAACACCACCCCCGATGTGCAATTATCCACCGTGCTAGCTAAATATTATCCCAAGCGTTTGGTACAAGCTTTTATCCAATTACATCAATGGCGCAATGAGCCGGTGAAACGCCTCACCCCTGCCGAAATAGAAACCATCGATAAGCAATTGTCAGACTGGCAGGTTAAGCCCAACGGCACCGAAGGCTATCGCACTGCAGAAGTGACCTTAGGTGGCGTGGATACCGACGAACTGTCGTCCAAAACCATGATGAGCAAAAAAGAAGAAGGCTTGTTCTTTATTGGTGAAGTGGTGGATGTCACCGGCTGGTTAGGTGGCTATAACTTTCAGTGGGCATGGAGTAGCGGCTGGGCTGCAGGGCAGTTTGTTTGATTGTTTTCGCATAATAAAGTTTGTACACTGAATAAAAAGTTTGTACATAACTTCAATTTGGAATAATAAAGTTTGTACATTAATCTTCCTCGCTGCAGGAAGTAATAGTGGTTAGGTCTCTCACGTAAAGCAAAATAATAAATAAGGCATTGGCTGAAGTATAAATTGTATATCCTTGTTCTGATTTTAGACAACGTGCTTGCGACATATATGGGGTGTTGTTTCCTAAGTTGAACTCTAGAGAAGTTCCACTATCAGATCGCCAAACAAGCAGCACTGGTGATGTATGGGAAAGGCGAGAAACAAGACATCAAATTGGTCATCGTACAGTCGCACATTGGTGAACAGCGGTTCGGTGACATTTTAGATAGACGATAAAGCTGTTCGACAGTGGGGTAGACGAGGTCGTGGCTTTCACTTTTCTGATACCGCGATAGAAACCGCCCTGATGATAAAAGCAGTATTTTCTCTACCACTTCGGGATACGCAAGGCTTTCTCAATTCGATATTCGATTTGATGCAGCTGCCTTGTCATTCACCTAGCTATAGCTGCTTAGGCAAACGCGCAAAGACGGTTGAGGTGACCTATAAACGCCACTCATCGGGGAAAATCGCTCACGTTGTAGTGGATGCCACCGGTCTGAAAATCAATGGAGAAGGCGAATGGCATGCCTATAAGCATGGACGAGAAAAGCGGCGGCGATGGCGTAAGCTACACTTGGCCGTAGACAGTGATACGCACGATATTATTGCCGCACAAATGAGCTTGGAAAGCGTGGGCGATAATCAGGTGTTGCCTGCCTTACTCAATCCATTGCGCAGGAAAATAAGACAAGTGAGTGCCGATGGCGCATATGACACCAAAGCGTTTCGTCAACTGGTGAAGAAGAAGCACGCTATTGCCAGTATTCCCCCCGAGACAAAATGCCGGTTACTGGGAGAAAGGTCATATTCGCAATCAAGCAGTAGACGCTCTCAAGGCAGGTAATCTACCGCAGTGAAAGCTAGAGTCCGGCTATCATCAGCGTTCTTTGTCTAAGACGGCGATGTACCGATACAAAACGCTGACTGGCAATCGGTTAACTCTGCGTTGTCACAATGCGCAAGTCGCAGAAGTACTAGCGGGAGTGAAAGTGCTAAACAAGGTGATTGGGCTAGGTATGCCTGGAAGTCAAGACATTCCGAAATAGCGTGCAAGCCAGATGAATATAGGCCCTCATGAGATTATTTGATAAACAACGCCATAGTACTTGACAACAATGTGTGATTTAAGTGATTATTTTCGTCCACCGTATTGGTGGACACGTAAATGGATTTACAGTGTCAATGTAATTATTTTTCAATTTCTTGTATTTCCATTTGCAAAAACATTTTTTAAGGATGAACAATGAAATTCAAGAATATCTTAATGACTTCTTTCCTCTCTTTTCCACTTTTGCTTTCGGGTTGTGCTACAAAAAGGCTCATACCATATTGAAGGTCAATGTGAGACAGGGTCTAGTAAAGATTGTTCAATAAAAGGTGAAGTTAATGGTACCTTTGGTTGGGCGTCTGTTTTAAAACCTTTGATGCCGTACCTTGCTGAAACAGGTGTTATTTCATACCAAGAATTTTCTGACTGGGATCCGCGTGAGTTTAAAATAAGAATTTTGGACGGTACCAATGTGACAACTGTTAAAGACAATAAAATTACTTTAAAAATTTTCTCGTCGGGCTCACTTCTAGCAACAAAGGTTGCTAATGTTGAAGTTGTAGGCTCCGATGTAAGATTGACGTCTTCTAGTGCTCAATCAGTTAAAAATTGGTTGGAAAGCTATTTGGATGTGGCAGATTCTTTGAAGTATGATTTTGACACTCACACTACAGGTCATCAAACAACTCAAATTCAAGTTCAAAATATTCATTATGATACGTTGGTTTCCTCTACATCATGGGGATATGTTGATAAATTTGAGAACGATAGAGATATTCCATAGGTAAAACTAGTCTCTTTAATATGTGCGGGAAAATGGCTCCCGCATGTATTTTATTCGTAAGGAATTTATTAAGTAAAAGGTCAATAGACAAGAATTATGGTGAATTATTATAGATTTTTTATAATTCTATTTTTATCAATTCTGGTTGGAGCCTGTTCTTTCAACGATGTGAATATTTCGGCAGGTCGAATTTTGTACACGGTGGAAAAAAAAGGTGAACTCATTGAGTATAGCTCAAATTATAATTTAGTGGAAAGTGTTGGTAACGAGAGTGAAAAGAAAAGTGATGACTTTGAAATAGTTAAAATCACTGATGGTATAAGTGAGATATCATTCTTTGTGGAGCCAGAGTTTTATAATGTTGCAAGTATAAATTACAGTAAGTTAAAGGCTATTGGTGAAGAAATAAGTCGTCTTAATGTGTTTAATGCTAAGTTTTCCTATCGATTGGGTATTCATTTTTCCTCCAAAAAGTCTTTAGAGGTTTCCGGTTTTACAAAGCTCGAGAACCCCTCGTTGGATTTCTATTATCCTGTGGATGATAATCTAAACGTTGAGGAGTATTTTCCCAAGGCTTTCGAATTTATCTTTCACGAAATATTACATGTTTTTTTAATTAAAAACAAAGTTGACGTTCCACTTCAAGATAACGAGTATTTAGTCCATAAGGGAATGCTTTGTCTTTCTGAAGCTCGCAAGGACGATTTTTTTTATTTCGATAGACCAGTTTTTCCCAGTGAATTATCACGTTCCGGGTTGATGAAGAAAACTCACAATAATAGCCCAAGTGTACGAGCCTTCTATTTGGCAAGTTATGATCTTCAGAAAGCAAAGGAAAATGCAAGTGAGGAAGAATTTTGCAGTGGTTTAGATGCATATTTTGGAGTAAGTGTTTTCAAGGAGTCTGACGGGAAGAAACTAGTTGAAACGCCTTTTTATAGCTCGCTAGCATATTCCAATATTGATGGCTTAAAGCTTTTCAATGATTCATGTATTCATAATGCAACTTTATCCTCTCTTCAAGGAGAGTTCGCAAGTTCTAATAATACTTTTACGCATTGTAAATTATGCGAAGAAAACCACATATTAACTAATTACTGCAGAAGTACATTCTTAAATAACTTGAGAGCACAAGGTCAACTCGATAAAGATTTTGATTATAATTCAATTTATTTTTTAGAAAGGAACGATATTGCTACTTATGTAACTCCTTATATTAAGAGTTCGCAGGATGTTAGTGTTGATAATATCGAAGTAGGTGCTGAAGGCTTCTATAATAGTAACGGTTATCTAATTGATACCGGAGCTTATCATACGGCTCATGAGAGTGGAAATGTGTTAAATTACATTGGTCGTGAGGTAAGTAGTAGTCTTTTGGTTGTCGGCTTGGACAAAATACTGAGTAGTGGCAAAACAGAATTTGGGGTCAGCGACGATATCATGATAACGCCGTTCTTTGTTGACGGCAGCAAGATATTCTTCGTCTCTGACTTTAAGATTGGTAGCTACATTTTTAGCGGTAAAAATGTTTGTCTAGATTCGGGAGCAAAATTCACCTCTCTTTCATCAAGAGCTATTTTGAGTGAAAAAAGGTTGAGGAAATTGCCCAAAGCTCTATTAACATTCCCGTCTTCTGGATACAACGAGAGAGTTTTAGGTTCAGTTTTAGATGATAGCTTACTAAAGTTTTCCTGGGTAACAGCTAAAGTGAAAATATACTTGATTCTTCAAGAATATTATGCGTCACCATGTTTCTTAACATTAGGTTATGATTTTTTGAAGGATAATCTCATGTTCATCGACTCGTCAACTCGTGTAATTGGCTTTGCACAAAGTCAATAGTTTGTACTTTTGCTGGGCTTTAGATTTCACTTAGTTTTGTGGACGAGCAAAATGCTCTTGTACTAAGCGACAAACACTTTCCTATTGAATAGTTCGCGATCATGCTTAGCGAAACCTGTAGCCTTTCTGTTAGAGATAAATTCTCGCAAATTCAATTGCAGCGTGTGGGTTGTCAAGGGCTGCAATTAGCGCCTGATTTAACCACTGTTATGTCATCTTATATCTCTGTTGCTGAGTTAGAAAATAAATCGTCATATGTCACGAAACAGATTATTGAAAACTATATCAATGGCTACCTTGTTGTTCAATTAGCCCAAGAGGAACTAAAAGGTAAAGAAGCCGCTTATGCCAAAGGTTTGTCAGAAACCAGTCTAACCCTTGATTTACCTATTGTATTTATTACTAACGGAATCGAACAAAAAGGTGACAGTAAGCTAGACGGCATTGATAGCATCGTCTCATTGTTAGATGACAAGATTACTTACAGTATCCATGTGGACGGTAATATTTTCGATGCAATAAGCCTAATTCGCAATGGATCTTGCTACTGCGGAAGTAGCTTACATGGTTTAATTACCGCGATGTCGTTTAGTGTTCCACGGGTTGCCCTCTTATCGTCATCGGAAAAACAAATTAACTACATGGATACATGGGAGCTCCCTCATATGCCAAGGGGCGTTACACCTGCCCAACTGCCTGTAGCTGTGGCCACGGCCATTGACACGCCAAGTAAAGACTTAACGTTATTAAGTCATAAATTAACCCATACTTACTTAGACAGGTTTAAGAGTCTGAGTGCGCTTTTTTAACCCTTTTTAACCCTTTTCATTAAAGCGAGAGGCAGGGCGTTTATCTTACCTAAAAGCCAGTTATCGCAGCCGTTCATTTTTATCTATTTTAAATTGGTCACTTAGCTTTTTTTTCATATAGTTCAGGGGATTAGGCGTTTTTGTCGATGCAGATCGTGGTAGGTTTTATTCGTGTTTAACTAATGGAGTTCACTTATGGGAAAACGAATATTAGTTCCCTTGCTTTGTGCCAGTATGCTGTCTTTTACTACTGCCAATGTTCTTGCTGCTTCCGATTCTGCGAAAACGACAATACAAAAAATACAGGAAGCCACTGACAAACAGGTTGTTACCCAGCACCAAATAAAATTAAACGGTAAAACCTTTAAATATTCCGCAACCGCGGGCAACTTGATCATAAAAGACGATGACAACAAGCCGTCAGCAAGCGTATTTTATGTGGCTTATACGAAAAAATCCGATGATAAAAAATCTCGTCCGGTTACCTTTATTTTTAACGGTGGACCGGGATCTTCGTCGTTGTGGTTACACATGGGCTCGTTTGGGCCTAAACGTGTAAAAACCACCAATGCTGCGCCGACACCTACCGCGCCCTATACCTTATTGGATAACCAATATACCTTGCTCGATTCCACAGACTTAGTCTTTATCGATGCTTTTGACACCGGCTTAACCCGGGCGCTGAGTGAACAAGATAGCGATAAAGATAAAGGTAAAGGCGATGCACCTGATGTTGCTAAGAAATTCTGGGGTGTTGATCAAGACGTGGATGGTTTTGCCCGCTTTATTACCCGTTATGTGACGGTGAATGAACGCTGGAATTCGCCTAAATTTTTGATGGGTGAATCGTATGGCACCATTCGCGCTCCAGCTCTGGCTAACAAGCTTCAGGAAAGCGGCATGGCCATGAACGGGGTTGTACTGATCTCCAGTATTTTAAACTACGCCGCCGATGCTCCGGGGTTAGATCGGGAATTTGTTGGTCTGTTACCCACCTTTGCATCAATCGCTTACTATCATGATAAGTTGCCTAACAAACCGGCACAATTAGAGCCGTTTTTGAACGATGTCCGTGAGTTTGCCGAGGGTGACTATGCCCGTGCGTTAGCCCAAGGCCAAAATTTATCTGCCCAGGAACAACAACAGGTTGCAGAACGCTTGCATCAATTTACCGGCCTGAGTGTGAAGTATTTAGAACACGCTAATCTACGGGTTGGTCAATCTCAATTTAGAAAAGAGTTGTTGCGCGATGAAGAAATGACCGTGGGGCGTTATGATGGTCGCTTCACCAGCATCGATAAAAACAGTATTGGTGAGCGCCCGGATACCGACGCCTCTGATACCGCGCCTTCGCCAGCATTTGTTGCAATGTTTAATGATTATCTAACCACATCGTTAAACTATCATGCCGATGAACCGTATCGTGTGTTTAGCTTACAAGCCTTCCGGAATTGGGATTGGAGTCATAAATTGCCGAATAGCAATCGTAAATCGCAAGTTCCTTTTGTGGTGGATGACTTAGGCAATGCCATGCGTATCAACCCGTATCTGCATGTCTTTTCTGCCAATGGCTATTATGATTTGGCCACGCCGTTTCATGCTACGGAATACGATTTAGCGCATATGCAGTTACCTGAATCACGTCAGAAGAATCTGCAAATCGCTTACTATCCTTCTGGTCACATGTTGTATTTAAACCCAGAAGCCTTAGTGACACTGCATAAAGATTTAGAAGCGTTTTATCAAACTGTGCTTGCTAAATAGCAGAACCAAAAAAAGGTAACGTCGGCGCTAGCTGGCGTTACCTTTATTTTTATATGGACGAAAGAGTAAATCTCTCCGGGTTATTAGAAAGCGGCTCTGACACCAATGCTAACAGAACGTCCTGGTAGGGGGACTTCGTCTTTTACGTAAGAAGAATGCACACGGCCTTCTACATCACCTAAGTTTTTCCCTTCCAGGTAGAATGTCATATCCATATTATCTAAGCCAAGATAGTAGTTAACAGATGCCGACACCATGTTATAGCCATCGGTTTGCGTTTCGTAATCGGCAATTTTATCTTGCTTATTATTACGCACAAATTCCACTTCGCTGTGCCATGCGCCTTGCTCATAATGCAAAGAACTACCAATTCGCAAAGGGGGCATACGAGGTACATTACCCCCTGCATCTAGTTTAGCGCGGGTATAATCGCTAAACACTTCCCAGCGTAATTCTTTTGTCAGATGCATGTCTACCTGCGCTTCGAAACCATATAGGGTGGCATCTTGTTGTTCGAAGTTGATAACATCCAAACCATCGCTTTCTTCGTCAGTTTCGCCATAGAGATCAACGTACGTGTCATAGCTATCTTCAGTAACCAGATCGCCGCCGAAATAGACCAGACCGGTGCGTTGCTCAAAGATATAGTCACTCACCTCGTTGTAGAACAGGCTCACAGTGGCGCTCAAAAAGTCATCGTTATAGCGATAAGTCAGATCCACATTGTTGGAGACTTCTTTATCTAAATCACTAGCAGCCTGACTTACGGTATATACGCCATCGTTTTCATCAATCGTAAAGTTGCCACCAATTTCATAGGTTTGCGAGCCTATGTGTGGGCCGTAGGAGAATAGCTCTGATGCGGAAGGGGCCCGTTGTGAATAGGCGTAATTAAAAGCCAGTGAATTGTTCTCATCTAATGACCAAACCACACCGGCCGACGCAGACACCGAAGTATAGTCTTTATCGTCAAATTCAATGCTACTGTCTAGATCACTGTAAAAATCATCATCCACTTTAAGGTTTAAGGTTTCTAACCGGCCGCCGACTTGCCATAGCAGGTTACCTACCTGGCGCTCTTCCATAACAAAGGTGGCAATAGAATTGGTTTTGGTTGGCGGAGTAAAGGCCTCTTCACCCAGAGCAGAGGCATCACTGTAATTATAGTGAAGACCGACAACCCCTTTCCAACCATTCACTGCTTCGTGATCGGCCCATAAACGGGATTCAAAGGATTCATTAGTAAAGGTTGTGCCTACTTCATCATCTTCAATTTCGGAATGTTCGTAATCTGTATAGCCATTTTGGAAATGCACATTTTCAAAGAAGCCGGGCAGGTTGTTCCAGTCGATGATACTTTGGTAACGATCTTGTTTTAGCTTGATATAAGCATCTTCTTCCACTGGCAGACCATACTCAGAATCCATGCGGCCATACGATAATGCCACACGGGTATCATCGGTGATCCAGCCACCCCCTAAATTATAGCCATGCGCACTGACGGCAGAGTTATCTAGTGTGGTGCTGCCACCGGATTCATTGACGTCCGCTGGCACAGGAATTTTATAATCGTCTGTTTTGCGGTTATAACCATCGATATGAAAAACAAAGTCCCCGGAGCCCATGTTTAAATCCGTAGACACGGTTTTTGCGTCGGCGACGTTGTCATACTGGGCGAACACTTCGCCAGAAAAGCCATCCTGATTTTCTGCAGGCAAACGGTTATCCACCACATTGACCACACCACCAATAGCGCCGCTGCCGTACAGCAAGGTCGCAGGGCCTCTAAGTACTTCAATTTGGCTAGCGGTTGAAGTTTCCGTCGCGACCTGGTGATCAGGGCCAACGCGGGATGCATCAGAGGCATCTAACCCATTTTGTACTACCTTGATACGTGGGCCATCTAAGCCACGGATAATGGGGCTACTTGCTACGGGACCATAATAGGTACTATGTACACCAGGCACATTGGCTAAGGTATCGCCCAAGGTTGCGGCTTGGTGTTGGTCTAACTCTTCGCCACTTAATATAGAAACAGGTGTGGCAGATTCAAGCACCGTTCGGTTTAAAGGTGATGCGGTGATGACAATGTTTTCCACATCTTGCTCGTCTTTTTGAAGCTCTTTATCACTGGCTTGGGCATGGGAAGTCAACGTGGCCAATACAGCAAGTAACAGGGGAGACTTTCTTGTTTTCATTAAGTTTTTCTCTTGAATAAATATAAAACACCATCTCTTCATTTACGCGGTGAAGAGTTTTTTAAAACAACAGCGAGGAAATAAAACTAATTGGGCAGGGGAGGATCGCGATTTCCCGAAGTTCGTATAGACAAGGGAAGGTAGCGATTAGCCACAAAGTTAACGGGGATGTCAGCAAGAGGTATTGCTAAGGTATTTGGAAATGAAAACGGTAAAAGGTTATCAAAATCATCAAAAGACAGGCATAACGCACAGTGATTATCCTTTTTTAGAATGTGGGATGCATCATGCCATTCGTATAAAAAACTGGTCCCTATTACAGCCACGAGCATAAGCACGGCTGTGTATTTCAACATCGCGGGCTTATTGATTAAGTGGGATAACGAATAGGTGCTCATATGATATAACGTATCATGTGTTGGATTTCAGATCGAGGCCGTCAAAAGGCGGTAATAAACGTTTTTTCTGCTAGACCATCAACCACTAGTCGATAATCAAACAGATGTTTGGGACGCAAAGAACAATATTTACGTGCAAAGGTTTTTTGCCGAGAAAAACCGAACGTTGAGCTTATTCGTCAGTCCTCTTTGGCGGTGATACCAGGCGAGTCGAATTCAAATCTTTAATAAAAATTTACACTTTGTTGCGTGTAAAAAGTAAGCACATTGCCGATATAGGGTTATTGAAATGGGGGAATTAGCGATGAATATTCAAAGAAATATTGTTACTTCTTATTCAGACTCGCCATCAATGCTACCTGACACATCGCAATCAAGTAGCCGTGGGCCAAATAAAGAAGGGCAAAACACTGTATCGAAGGACGATACGGTGACGTTAAGCCCGTCGGCTCGCGCCAAAATTAAAGAGCAACAAGAAGGCAAAGCCCCTGCCGACCCAAATACTGACGACACCACCACCGATGAAAATGTGTTTTCCAGCTGGGATCGACGCTATCAGGACAAGGTGTATACCCTAGAGCAACTCAAAACAAACTGGTTATCTGAATCTGAGCGCATGGTGGAAAAATATTATGGGCTAAAGGCCGACGGCGACAATACCTTAACCGTACTGTTTAATGATGATCCCAACGTGGGGTATTTGGCCGCGGTAAGTTACTTTCCCAATCAGGATGATGAATTAAGTCGCGCCACCGAGCAGGTGCTTACCATTGTCACTTCAAGCTTCCCCCAGGGACAGGATGAAAATGGCGCCTATAAACCTTTTTACGGCGACAGAACCATTGCCCATGAAATGACCCATGCCATCATGGGGCAAACCATGGATATGGATTCCTTGGGCGAGTGGTTTAAAGAAGGCTCTGCTGAATTAATTCATGGTGCCGATGAACGGGTGCTATATCAACTCTCGGCGGTGGATGGTGATCTGCGAGACGGCTACGATGAACAGGATGTTACTAAGTTCGCCCAAGATACCTCATTTTTTGATCAATGGAACAATACCAGTGAACACTATGCTAAAGGCTATTTAGCCGTGCGCTTTATGCATCAGGATATCGTTTCTCATGGAGGTGAAGGTATTAAAGATGTGATGCAATTTTTAACGGATGAAAAAATGCTAGCCACGGGTAATGCCACCGTTGACAATGCTTTGGCATATTTAAATTATCAGGGTAAAACCTCATTTGCTTCTGAGCAGGAATTTAAAGATGCGTTTGCTCAGCAAGCGGTGGATCAAATCAATAATTTGGATCTTTATAACGAGGATACCGGTGCTATTGGCGGGTTAGATGTGGACAATGGTGAAATAAAAACAGCGGAAAGCGTGGTGGATAACTCAAGAAAATCTTCGCCTACCCAACCGTTAAAGGGTTATAAGGAAGTGGTCTTTCAGGATCCTAACACCACCTATTCGGCATACAGTTAATACGTCACCCGGTTGACGTTACGCTGCAATAACCCGGTTTCGCCCGTTTGCCTTTGCTTGATATAGCGCGTTGTCTGCTTGTTGCAGTAGCATTTCTGAATTGGTTGCGATGGACGAGCTCACCAACCCAATACTAATACTGACGCTGATCCCGGCAGTTAAGCTGCCATTCACTTCATTACGTATACGCTCGGCCAAAGATAGCGCTAATGCTTTCTCTGTACCGGGTAACAGGATGGCAAACTCTTCGCCACCCCAGCGGGCAACAATATCGGTGGTGCGCACGATGCGGCGTAATTTCTCGGCAAGGGCTTTAAGTACCTCGTCACCTTTTAAGTGGCCATAGGAATCGTTGATCTTCTTAAAGTGATCCACATCCAGCAGCAATAAACTGGTTGGGGTAGTTTGTTTGTCTGGATCGCAACTAGTTAATAATTCCTGATCGAATTTTTCTCGGTTATACAGCCCGGTCAAACGATCGGTTTCGGCTAACTCACTTACCAGTAAATTGTGCTCTTCAAGCTGCTTATAGGCTTGAGATTGCGTGCGTTCGTAAAACCGAAAGAGCAATATGATCAACAAAGAAGCTTCGATCACGTTAAGTAATGAACCGTATCCGGGGGTATGTTGTAAGGGTATACCGATTTGATGGTAAACCACGTAAGCGCTGGTGCTAAACACGACAATGGCGCATACCGCTCCCCAGAAACGTCCTACCAGAAAAAACGTTATTGGTGGTACCACTAAGGCCCAAGCGATGGAGTGGGCTTGCCCTTTTGCTATAAAGATAAAAAACGACACCATAAAGGTGACAAGACAAGAGAGCAACACCGAAGCAAATTGAATGTTGGCTGAGTGTCGAAACCAAAAATAGGCGCCTAAGCTGATTAGCGCCACGCTAAAATCCAGCAGCGCCAGTGTACTATCGGCGAAAACAAACACGTTTATAAGGCTAATGATAGTCGGCACAAACGTGGCAATAAGCAAACAATGAAATACCAGTACCACTCGCCAGTGGTCGCGATGATTTTCGGGATATTGGGGGAATTTTTTGTACCAAAAACTCACGTTATCGCTCCAAGGCGTATTATTGGAGTGAATAATATTCACACAGAGTGTGAATTACCACTGAAAAAGGGCTATGTAATTTAAAAAAGCGCTATATTTACGTATTAGAGATAATAAAACGTATGAATGACCTTCGGTTTGGGTGGGAATATAGGTTAGTCAGCCTGGATACATTCTCGACTACGTGCTTGTTGTTCAAGTTGTAGGATTTGTCGGGCGTATTCATACAACTGCCTGCCGGGCGGGGTGATTTCTAACTGACGGCCATTCAGTTTAAACAATTTGAGGTTTAGCTCTTCTTCCCGCTTATGAATACGCATGGAAATATTTGAAGGCACCTATGCAAAACGGTAGAAGTGCCTTTAATGCCTTCTCGTCCACCACGGCGTTTAAGGTTTTCAGGCTAAGCAATTTCACTTTGTTCGCCATTACTGAAGTATTTGTTCATTAATATTCGTTTTTATAGAAATTAAAAGCTATTTATACTCACTCCATCATTCTTGTATAGAGAAGACGTACCGTGAGTCTTACAAAAACCAAGGTTTACTTTGCTGGGATCTGCAGCATGATCGTGACCGCCGGCGTTGCCCGTTTTTCCTACACGTCGTTATTGCCAATTATGCAAAGTCAGGCCGGGCTGTCCGAAATCGGAGGAGGCTGGTTAGCTGCGGTGAATTACTTCGGCTATTTAACCGGAGTGCTGTTAGTCGCCAATTTAAATAACCTCAACCATAAATATAACTTGTATCGCTGGTACCTGGTGCTAGCTGTTTTAACCACCGCGGCCATGGCATTGACCACCAATGTGGTTGTCTGGGCTGTGCTTCGGTATGTTTCGGGGATCTGTACCTCGGCAGGTTTTATTATTGCATCAGGTTTAATATTAAAATGGCTGGTTAATCATAATAAGCGTGCTGAACTGGGGATCCATTTCTCCGGTATTGGAATAAGTATCTTCCTCGCCGCGGTGTTGGTTGAAGGGCTGATGCAGCTTTCCGTGAGCTGGTACAATCAATGGCTTTATTTGGCGCTAATGGGAGGCTTATTTGCCATACCTGCGTGGTGTTGGATGCCTCATCCCGCCATTAAGGCCATTGAAGGCGCGGATAAAACGCCTGTGGATAAGCCGCCTACCCGGCTGTTTACCTATGTATTAATCGTTGCTTATTGTTGCGCCGGTTATGGGTATGTGGTCAGTGCCACCTTTATTGTTGATATTGTCGAGGGACTGCCTACCCTCAAAGGCCATGGTCAGCACGTATTTATTGTGCTGGGCTTAGCCGCTACCCCGGCGGTGCTTATTTGGGACAGAATAGCGCGCAAACTCGGTTATCTAAAATCCTTGTTGCTGGCGTATATTGTGCAAATTATAAGTATCGCTTTACCCGCTACCACAGAAAATCTGATCACCATTGGTATTAGCGCGATGTTGTTTGGCGGCTCGTTTGTGGCGTGTGTGAGTTTAGTGCTTACCATGGCGGGGCATTTTTTCCCGTCAAACCCGGC
The DNA here is from genome assembly GCF_036697315.1 of Alteromonas sp. 14N.309.X.WAT.G.H12. Taxonomy (NCBI): domain Bacteria; kingdom Pseudomonadati; phylum Pseudomonadota; class Gammaproteobacteria; order Alteromonadales; family Alteromonadaceae; genus Alteromonas; species Alteromonas sp. 14N.309.X.WAT.G.H12. Next base: position 21,410 of record NZ_JBAHZB010000002.1, on the reverse strand, counting down.
AAAATTTATGGGCAAGATGACCGTTGCTTACGGCGGCGCACAAATGGTTGCACCGGCACTGACTGGGCAACTGGTTGCATGGTCTGGCAATTATAATCTTGGTCTATACCTCTCTGCATCTATTATGCTGTTAGGGGCGGTACTGGTCGGGGCATTGATTTGGCTAGATAGGCCGTCTTTACTAAGCAGGAAAACGGCTGAATTAGATGATATTGGCTAAGGGAATTATGTGCCTTTTTTTGTTTTAATGACCATCATCTAGAGGTTGGTCTTCCGATTTAATGGGCCATGGATAAAAACCGTCAGTTTGATTTGCGGGTTTTATGTAGGCAAGACCAAGGTTTCGTCGTTGTCGCAACAGCACGATTGTTATATTATAACAACTGAGCCTTAGTAAAGAACTCTCACTCTTTTTATTGCGCATCTATCCTCTACGTAACGCGCTGACAACCGCATGTTATATTTATAAGCCTGCTAAGAAATAAACTATTTATGACGATATCAAGCAATAACCACAGTCACCACGATAAAATCCTGGCGGTGCCTACTAATATCATTACCGGCTTTTTAGGCGTTGGGAAAACCTCTGCCATATTGCATTTGCTTACCCAAAAGCCTGCTGGCGAACGTTGGGCGGTGTTGGTGAATGAATTTGGCGAAATCGGTATAGACGGTGGCCTGCTTAAAGGGCAGCATGCTGAAGCGCAGGGCGTGTTTATTCGTGAAGTACCGGGCGGATGTATGTGCTGTACAGCCGGGTTGTCTATGCAAATTGCGTTAAATCAGTTATTGGCGAAATCTCGCCCTGACCGCTTGTTAATTGAACCCACCGGACTTGGGCACCCTAAAGAGGTGGTTGAGGTGTTGTCGGCGCCTCACTATCGTGAAGTCTTATTGTTACAGCGCATTTTAACGCTGGTGGATGCACGTAAGCTCTCGGATCCCCGTTATACCACCCATGATACATTCAACCAGCAAATACAAATTGCTGATGTGGTGGTTGGGAATAAAGCGGACATGTACACCCAAGAAGACTGTCAGGCCTTACAAGATTACATAAAAAAATGGGGCAAGGATGACGTGGCTCATACCTATACGCAATACGGGAAGTTACCGTTATCTATGCTTAGCGGGCCGACGTTGGCAACGACAAAAGTACCGCCGCCCCATCACCATCATCACGAATCTACCCAGTCATTAGCCGGAGACGTTCCCTTAAAACGGCAAGAAATTATCACCGCCGATAACCAAGGTGAAGGGTTTCTTAGTACCGGTTGGCGGTTTGCGCCCGACATCGTGTTTAACTATGCAAAACTGCGCAAATGGTTGGTCTCTTTGCATGCCGAACGGTTAAAGGGAATATTCATTACCGGGGAAGGGGTGTTTGGCTATAACATGACCGCAGACGGGCTCTCCGAAATTGAATTGGATGATTGCGTGGAAAGCCGGTTGGAAATCATCGCAGAAACACTGGATGACAACATAGAAGTGGCGTTACACCAATGTATTGATGAACCTGCCGACTTTAACCACCAAGGTTAATTCGTGGTAACGGTAACCTTCATCACACCACCTCGATATAAACCAAAGATGAGTGTTTGGGTATCGCTGTTATAAAAATCAGCATAGATACTTCTTACGCCGCCGAAAATCTCCTCTGGATACGCCATTTGTGTCCAGCTTTCGCCGTTGTCTTCGGAGATTTCAAGGATAAAAGGTTGGGGCTCGGTAAAGATCTTTTTCCACGGAGCGGTGAAGATTTGTTGCGGTGAGTAAGGGTTCACTAGCATGTCGAAATAAAACAAACTCTGGTGATTGATATACAAGGGCGCCCAGCTTGCGCCCCCATCGTTAGAGATAATGATGCCGGGCTCACCGGATGCGTAAATAATCTCTGAGTGAATAGGGTGGTAGCGGACGGAATATATCACACCGGGTTCAGAGAGAAAGTCAGTCATCGATGGATGAAGTGTGGCTGTGTTGGTGTTGAGATCGTAGCTGTATAACAAAGAGTTTTCGGTACTGCCTTGGCCACCATACCAAAGTTTGTATTCATCCTGATTAAACGTAAGGGCATCAAACCCCAGGGCAAAAGCGCCCCAATCACCATGTAAACGCTGCCATGTTTTGCCTTTATCTGTGGAGCGGGCAAGCACCAGCTTACCGATGGCATAGAGTTCATCATCAGCGGCGTTGTAGGCAAAGGCGTAAATAGACTCAGGCAAGGTACTCTGAAAGTTTTCCTCATCCATATCATCGGTGCCAAAGTTGGTCGTAATCCCTTGCCAATTTTGCCCGGAATCGAAGGACTCCATTAAGTAGAATTGACTATCTTCAAGTGCATAACAAGTGGCGTCTACGCTACGGGAAGGGGCGTCACATATCGATGCAACAAGATGCCCAGCAGATAGATATTCAATATCGTAAACGTCCCACGTATTGCTGGAAAGTAATTTCCAGCTATCCCCATTTTGTTTGTAAACGCCGCCGCTGGTGGCGGCGTAAAGTCCTTCTGGTGTCTTGACAAAACGATGAAAAGTTTCTCCATTTAGTGGCTGATGGTCAAAACGGACTTCATAGGGAACGATGGGGGCTGGCAGCTTATTATCGCTATCATCATTACTGCTACCGCCACAGCCCGCTAATAAACCCATTAAGCTTAAGAGTGAATAAAGCGCTAAAACGCGCATTGTAAACCTCCTTTTCATAAGTGAATAAAAGTGACTCATTTGTGTTGTAGAAAACCATTGGGTAAAAATCAAGCAAATACGGCGGTTAAACGAAAGGGGGGTGTTGTTTTATTTATATATTTCAATTGCATAAGGTATGCATGAACGAGCCTGTGCGTATTTACAAGCAGGCCGCCGAGCCAGTGCAGTGATCCGTTTTATTGATGAACAACATCGCCAATTCGGCGCTGATAACGGTAGCTATTTTTGTGCCGTACAGTTTGGTGTGGGAACCTCCCATCCCCATGGTGTGCCCTGCGGGCACATGGACCATGCCGCAAGAGCCTGGGCTTTCGGGCATACCTCCATAGGTTTACAGTTACTTAATGTTAAATATGTATTAACATTTAATTAATATTAGATCGTTTCATGATATGAAACCAGTGTATTGATTGGTGGTAAAGGCATAGGTATCTTCAGTGTTGTGAAAAGTATGTAACCTAACTGTAAATTTGCGGTTTCAGGTAGGGGTGGGAAAAGGCAGGTTCATGAAGTGGTGCGTATCGTGGACACTGTTTGAATTAATAAAATAAATCAAAAGCTTACTAATAGCGTCCACGGAGAACACACTGTGAAAACTCAATTTAAATTACTTTGCTTAGCCACTGCCGTTGCCTCGGCACTTAATCCTATTACCGGATATGGCCAAGAAATTGCTGCTCAGGACACGTCAGCAGAAGACGACAATTCTGGTATCGAAATTATCATGGTATCTGCTACTAAACGATCAGAGAGTCTACAAGAGATCCCGTTATCAGTGACGGCGTTTTCTCAGGGTGAACTGGATATTAAGGGCGCGTCCACCCTTGCCGGTGTTCAGGAATCAACGCCTAACCTGAATTTCTCTGTACAGTCTGCAGGACAAAACGTTGCCCGCGTCACCCTGCGTGGTGTGGGTACTGAAACCCTGGTCGGTGGTGGTGACCCCGGCGTGGCACTGCATATTGATGGCGTTTACGTTGGGCGTAATTCGGCGGCTGCCGGTGATGTGTTTGATGTGGACAGATTAGAAGTATTGCGGGGCCCCCAGGGTACCTTATACGGACGTAACGCCACTGGCGGTTCGGTAAATATTATTACTAAAAAGCCCACCGACATTGTGGAAGGCTATACCGACTTTACCATTGGTAATTACAATGAGCAGAGGGTGCGCGGCGTGGTTAATGTGCCGCTTACCGACAACCTGTATGCCCGCGTAACCATGATGAGTGATAGCCACGATGGCTATATCAAAAACTTGTATGAAAGCGGTCGGGATGTGGATGATAAAGATTCACAAAGTGGCCGCGCCCAGCTGTTATATGTTGCTGACTCCGGCGACGAATTTTTACTACGGGGATATTTTTCCAAACGGGGTGGTGCGGGTCCGGGGTCACAATACTTAGGCACCGATATTGACACCGAGAACGGATACCCTAGCAGCTATTTAGTGGGGGTTTCAGACGCGGGCGCGGGTGCCGCAGTACTGGCAGATGTCTATAACTTGCTGACCACGCCAACGGGTGACAGTATTTTGCCCTTTCCTACGGATCTTCACGAAATCCGAAAAAATGCCCCAGAATTTGTGGATACCTTAATTCAGGGGGTGGATTTTGATGCTTCAGTGAATCTGTCTGAGGATCTGTTGCTTAAGTCGATCACCTCGTATCAAACCAACGATAACGAAATCCTGGTGGATGCAGACGGGTCGGAATTGGCCATCGAAACCCGCCATCGTAAAAACAGCGCAGAACAATACAGTCAGGAAATTAACTTAATTTCCCAAACCGATGATCCCTTCCAATGGATTTTAGGAGCGTACTATTATCATGAAGAACTCACCGAGCGGTTTGAAACCCTTGTGCCAACAGGGTTGGTGCCTCTGGATGTGGATTTAGGTGACGATGCGGTGCCCGGGGGCGGCGGTGTACGTCAGCTGAGACTGGCCAGTCATGAAGTGGATTCCATGGCCTTGTTTGCCCAGCTGTCCTATGAATTATCCGACAAATGGTCGGTAACCGGTGGGCTAAGATTCACCCGGGATGAAAAAGAGCAAACCCGGGAAACCGGTGGTCAGGTGGATCTGGTCAATAATGTACGCTTTTTATCCGGTGAACTTGGACCGGAAGACGCAGATACGGGCAAAACCTCGTTCACAGAGCCTAGCTATCGGGTAAGTACAGATTATCAGCTGTCTAATACGAATCTTATTTTTGCCAGCTATGCCCACGGGTATAAATCCGGTGGATATGACTTTAACGGCGGTGCTACTGATGAAAACGGCGATCAAGTGCCTTACAACCCGGAATTTGTGGACGCCTACGAAATTGGGTCAAAAAATACCTTTTTCGATAATCAGGTGATGCTAAACGTTACGGCCTTCTATTATGATTATCAGGATTTGCAGGTATTCCGTTTAACCGGTGACGGCCCATTAACCGATAATGCGGCTCAATCCACCATCACAGGTGTGGAAATGGAATACAAATACCAGCCTACCGATGATCTGAAAATTGATGGTTCGGTGGGGTATCTTGACGCCACTTACGATGAATATTCCATTGATATTCCGCCCACGGATTTCTCCGGTAACCGCCTCAACTATGCACCGGAATGGACAGCCCATACTGGTATTGAATACACCAAAACCATTGGCGATGCCTACCTGACTACCCGTTTGGATTGGTCCTATCGCTCTGATACCTATTTTGACCGTGGCAATACTGACCTGGATAAACAGGATGCCTACAGCTTATTTAACGCCCGGATCCGTTATGACGCAGATACTTACTACATGGACTTATGGGCCAAGAACCTCGCTGACAAAGACTATGTGGTTGGCCAGTTAATCAACCCACCGTTTAGCTGTAACTGTCGCACGGTGAACGTGGGGGCCCCGCGTACGGTTGGGATCACTGTGGGCGCCCGCTTCTAAAGCGTGCTGCAACGGGCTAACGAAGGTGTTTTGGCCTTCGTTAGTCAGCAGTGCTGAGAGATATCGCTATATGTTAAGAGATAGGTGCGCAAATCATGAATAGTCACGCAAATGGGGTAGTTGGGCAACTGCCGGCAATCAAACGCTCGCCCATGAGTTTTTACTCTCTGGTCGGCATTTACATTATTTTAATCCTGATACCTTGGGCCTTGTCTTACATTGAAGGGCTGGCTATTCGTGGTTGGTATGAAGAATTGATTACCCTGCTAAGCATTAGCGGTATGGCAATGATGTTGTGCCAGTTCACCTTACTCAATGGCCGGGTGGATGCCATCAATAACCGCATCGGTGTAGACAACTCCATGCGTGTGCATAATAAAGCCGGCGAAATACTCGGGATCCTGTTTTTCCTTCACCCTTTCTTAATCGGTTTACCCCGGTTTATCGTTGCCCCCTCTTTTGCATTGGATAATTTGTGGGTGATGTTTACCAGCAGTGAGTCTGCCACCGGTGTGTATGCGTGGTCATTGCTTATTGTGCTGGTGCTGATGGCCATCAAGAAAAAGAAACTCAATATGTCTTACGAGGCATGGCGTTATACTCACAGTGTAGGCTTTGTGGCAGTCATTATTTTAGCAACACACCACGCCGTTACGGTGGGGCGGCATGGTCGCTACAACGCCTGGTTCGATACCTTATGGATTGTATTGTGTGCCATTGCTGTTGGCGTGGTGGCTTATGTGTATTTCATTCGTCCTCGTAGTGTATCCAAACGCCCATTTAAAGTCGTGGAGTGTCAAAAAGGCAGTACGGATGACTGGTATCTGACCATCGAAAAAGACGGCAATTTTGATTTTGATTTTGAAGCCGGTCAATTTGTGTGGATCAACACTTCCCAAAGCGCGTTTCAGCGTAATGAACACCCCTTTTCCATTGCGTCGAGCCCGCGCGCATTACCCCAAGTGTCTTTTGTCATCCGTAGCTTAGGCGATTACACCCGTCAGTTACACAAGCTGAAGCCGGGGCAACGGGTCTGGGTCGATGGTCCTCATGGGGTATTCACCCTGAATGCCAGAAACGCCCAAGGAATCGTGTTGATTGCCGGGGGCGCGGGCATTGGCCCCATCATTGGGTTGCTGCGCGAACTCAATGACAGAGGTGATACCCGGCCAGTTCGTCTGCTGTATGGCAACCGTACCATGGCACAAATGATGTTTATGGATGAATTGCGGGAGATGGCAACCACATTACATTTGCAAACGACGTTGATTGTAAATGATGCCCCTGAGGTGTTTCCACCAGACGGGTTTAAGGGGCATACCGGTTTTATTGACAGACAGGTACTCGAACAGGCATCAGCAGGTCATAACAATCTTAACTGGGACTACTATATCTGCGGACCTCAACCCATGGTGAAAGCGGTGGAAGGCCACCTGCATGGTATGAATATCTCCCGTGCGCGTATTTTATATGAACAACTGGGTTTCTAGGCTGTCAGCCACAGTCGCAGTGTTCCAGGAACGAGATTTAGCAATGATAACAAGTGGAAGGTCTAGCTCATGAGTAATGATAAAGACGACAAAATTCAGGAAGGCGTGACACGACGTGATGTCCTTAAAGCCGGCGCCTATACCGCAGCTGCTCTCGCGGTGCCTTTGGTGGTCAATACCGGCAGCAGGGTAGAAGCCGCGCTGTCAGAGCCGGTACGTCGGGCCGATTTACTCATTATTGGCAGTGGTTTTGCCGGTACCTTTGCCGCCTTGGAAGCCCGTAAGCAAGGACTCAGTGTGTTAATGGTAGATAAAGGCGTGGTGGGCTGGTCGGGTATGTCTCCCTGGGCATCAGACAGCCGCCCCTTTGATCCTACCATTTATGACCGTAATGAATGGCAAGAAAACATGGCCATGAACACGGAATATGTGAATGACCGTAAGTGGCTGGATATCTTTATGGATGAATCCTTAGATATTTTCCATACCCTCCACGAGATGGGTGCGCACAATACCCGACCTTTTGAGCGTGGTACTGTGGTGTTTAGACGGGAATTGGAAAACGCCGGCGTATCCATTGTTGAGCGCACCATGATTACCAGTTTACTGGATGATGAAAACGGTAAAATTTGCGGTGCCGTAGGCTTTACCTATGATGATTCGGCTGAGCCCTCCAAAGCGGTGGTACTGCGAGCTGATGCTGTCATTCAATGCACTGGGGCCGGTTCCTACAAAAGCCCGGGGTTCCCCATTTGGGGGCAAACCTTTGACGGTGATGCCTTGGCCTTTGAGGCGGGCGCCAAAATAGTGGGTAAGGAATTTAACGATACCCATCCCACCTTTGCCAACGCGCCTGCAGCGGCCTATGAAGGCTGGCGCTGGGCGCAGAGTGTAAAAGGGGCCTATGTGATGGTAGGACCGCCAGGTAAGTTGGAAGGAGGGTTAACCTTAAATAATGCCTTAGGTGTCTTTCAAAATGGGGTTAACCGTCAAATTGGCGGCGGGCCGGGTGGTGAAGCGCCACCTAAAGCAGGGGAAGTGCGGCCAGAGTCTCCGGAGATAAAAGCCAATCGTAAGTATCTTGGTAAAGGGTATTTAAGCCAGCCAGACTTAATTCTTGATTTAGGTGGTCCGCCTGAAGGCGCTACCGAAGATGCGGGATTGGGTCATCGGGTGGGTGGCGCAACAGCCGGTATGGGCGTGCACAAGAGTGAAGGGGTATTTTGTTCCGACTATAGTTGTGCGGCTGACGGCGTAGAAGGACTATATGCAGCCGGTGATGCCTTGGGCTCGATGCTTTGCGGTTCACTGTATCCGGGCCGGGGATTCTCGTCGTATGGGTCTGCTATCCAAGGACGTATTGCTGCCCGTCATGCCGTTGAATACGTCAAAAACTTGGCTTCACGACCCAAAATCAACAAGCAGCAAATTGAAGAAAAACTCACGCAAATGTGGGCACCACGAAATGTTGAGCAAGGCTACAGCCCTGAGTGGATAACGGCAACGCTGCAAAATACCATGACGCCCCTGCATATTCTGTATATCAAAGATCCCCGTCGTTTAGATGGTGCGCTGGCCTCCATTGAATTTCTACGTAATCACTGTGTTCCGAAAATGATTGCCCGGGATGGTCATGAATTGCGCATGGCTCATGAAGCAAAAAATATGTTGTTAAATGCAGAGATGAAATTGCGCTCTGGATTATTCCGTAAAGAGAGCCGTGGTACACATGTTAGGGAGGATTACCCGGCCCGTAATGATAAAGAATGGCATTGTTGGGTGACGATACAAAAAGATAAGGAGGGTATGCGATTGGGTAAGCACATGCTGCCGGAGGAATGGAAGCCGAGTAAAAACAAAAGTTACCGGGAGAATTATCCGCGCGAGTTTCCCGGAGAAGATGCCTTTTTAGCTAACAACCCTGACTGGTTAAGTTAATCATTACTAAGTCAGCCCCTATTTTTAAGGAACATGGTATGCCTATAGAAAAAATACACGGTTGTATTGGCTGTGAAAACTGCGTTAAAGCCTGTCCAACCGATGTGATTCGGATGGATCCTGAATCGGAACAGGCTTACATCGCGTATCAACAGGATTGCCAGATTTGTCACTTATGTCGATTAAGCTGCCCGGTAGACGCCATTACCTTAACACCGGATAAAGCCATGTTGCCCACTACATCCTGGGGATAAAAAAAGAGGAAAAAAGATGCACTTTTGCACGTTTCAGCGGTACAGTAGGTTTTTAACAAAATACTCTCTGTTAGTTATCGTATTGTTAACAATTGCGGGTTGTGAAATTGCGCCAAAAGGCGTGAAAGTTCGCCCCTATGAAGCACAACCTAAAGAGGTGTGCGAGGGAACAGGTTGTAAAGAGTTATCGAGTGAAGAAAACAACTAAGAAAGAAAAATTAAACGCAATAGAAAAGGCGTTGGAAATCCTTGTGACCTTTACAGATTGTAATCATGAGTTAAGTACAGGTGAAATCAGTAAATTAACGGGGATCCACAAAGCCACTACCTCCCGTATTTTATCTTCCATGGTGGAATACGGGCTCTTTGCTCACAATAATGAATCCCGTAAGTATTCACTGGGCCCGCTTGCCTATCGAATTGGCCTGTCCCAAGTTAGCCGCTCTATTCAGCAATTTGTTGATCTTTCTGTGCCTTATGTGAATCGCTTGCGGGATTCAAGCAATGAGTCTATTTCCTTGGAAGTGTGGAGTGGTACGGGCACAGTGGCCTGTTATTTTGCCGAAAGTCGGGATGCATTGCGGGTATCTATGGCTCCCGCTGAAATTCTTCCCCTGCATGCCCCGGCAGGGGCTAAAGCCATTATTTCCTATATGCACGATGCCCAGGTAAGTAAGATGCTTGACTATGATTTTCAACCTTTTACTGAACATACCATCACGTCTAAAGAGGCCTTGCTGGAACGTTTAAGGGAATATAATCGTCAGGGCTATGCGGTGGATAACCAAGAGTTACATTCGGGTATTTATGCCATTGGCGTTCCTATTTTTGATCATCTTAGTAAGCCGGTGGCGGCGGTGAGTATGATCATGCCTGCCTCTCGAATGAGTAAAGAAACGGAAATTGATGCCGCAAGTCGGTTAAAACGTACGGCGTGTGCGATTTCCAAAGGATTAAAAGCATTACCCGCATCATCGCTACGCTTTGATATGAAGTTATTGGGGTAGCATCGTGAACGTTCAGGCGCGCCACGCATCACCTGAATTTAACGCTAAAATTACACTCGCTTTTATAGCCTGTCATGTGGCAGGGTTGATCTTTTTGCCTGCTATGCCGTTAGTGATGGGCGCCTTTGTCAGGGACTTTGCCGCCAATCCCGATTGGCTTGGGCGCATCGCATCGCTGCAACTTATTACCACCGCCATAGGGGCGTTTTGTTTCTCTATTGTAGGGCGGCGGGTTAATTGTCGTCTCTTGGTCATACTGGCCCTTGCCGGTGAGATCCTTATCAATATTGGTACAGCCAATGCCAATGGAGTGGTCTCTTTGCTTATCTTGCGCGGGTTCTCCGGATTTTCCCAAGGCATGCTTTTAGCCGCTGCAGGCGCGGGCGCAGCCCTTTCTAAACGTACAGAAAAAACCTTCGCGTTGTATAACATTGCTTTGGCGGTATTTGCCGTGATGGTACTAGTTTGTGGGGCTACGGTGGTGCCACATTACGGCAATACCGGAGTTTTTGGCTTAATTCTTTGTGTGGATATATTGGCGTTAATGGTAGTATTAGGTCAATTTCCCACGTTCCGCCTTGTTCGCAAAGAGGATAATGCACCGCCTTTACGTATTCGCGCCATACCGGGGGCCTTTAGGGTGCTATTGGCACTGGGGCTGTTCGGTATTGCCCTATCCGGTACCCAAACATTTATGGAGCGTCTTGGTTTTTACCATGGCTCGACACTGGAGGTGATGGCCATTGCGTTGGCGTTGGGCTGGTGTATTGCGATAATGAGCCCTTTTATACTGCTACTGTATTGTCATACTCGGTGCAGAATAAGCGGCTTGCTGTTAGTGGCGTACACCGGTATTGCCATCTTGGCGCTGGTATTATCTTATGCGCCAACTTCTCATGTATATCTGATGGCCATGGCCTTATTTACGCCGGTGATCATGTTTATCGAACCATTACAATTTGGTGTACTGGGGCGATTAGATAGTTCGGGGCGATTAGCCGCATTAGGTCCGGCGGCTATTTCTATAGGCTGTGGTGCTGGGCCTCTACTGACTAGCATAATGGTCAAGGTATTCTCTCTTTTAGGCGTGGGTGTTTTTGCCTGTACGCTTTTCATACTGTCCTTTATTTTGTTATTTCCCATCAGCCAGATTGCGGGTGTGAACCCAAGTGCAAAAAAGTACCGTTTGGCGCAATGAGCAATAAATACTTCATGTGTTTTGCATTGCGAAACAAGTGTATTGTTTTTCGGTACGCAAGCTGTATTGTTTACAACAATTTAACATTGGCTCTGTGCTTTGTTTGCTTTGCGCTTTAAGAGGAATCTATTGTGAAATCTGGTATTTGTAATGCGCTACTTCGTTATCTTACGGTGTGTACTTCTTCATTTTTGTTAATGTTCTGCTATTCGTCTTCAGCTTCAAGTAGTGAAGCCCCTAAGGAGCAAACCAAACCCAATATTCTGCTTATTGTGGCAGATGACATGGGGTATTCCGACCTCGGTATTTTTGGTGGTGAAATCAATACGCCCAATATCGATGCCCTGGCTCAGGACGGTGGTGTTCAGTTAACGAATTTCCATTCTGCACCCACCTGTTCACCCACGCGCTCCATGTTGATGTCCGGTACCTACAATCATGTTGCTGGTTTAGGGGCGATGGCGGAATGGTTAGCGGACAACCAGCGTGGTAAACCCGGTTATGAAGGCTATCTGAATGAGCGTGTGGCACCATTACCGTCGCTGATGAAAGATGCCGGTTACGCCACTTTTATGGCAGGTAAGTGGCATTTAGGCATGAAAAAAGATCAATTGCCTAATGCCAGAGGGTTTGATGAGTCCTTCGCCATGTTGCCCGGGGCAGGGAACCACTATTCGGACAAAGGGATTTTTCCGTTTTTGCCGAAAACGCCCTATACCGAAAATGATAAACCGGTGAAATTGCCCAAAGACTTTTATTCCACCACGTTCTACACAGACAAAGTCATTAGTTATATCGATAGTGTCCAAAAAAAGGGCGGCAAACCGTTTTTTGGATACGTGGCCTATACCGCGCCCCATTGGCCTTTACAGGTAGATGAAAAATACAGTGACAAATATAAAGGCAAATACGATGTCGGTTATGATGCCATTCAAGCTAAACGTATTGAAAAAATGCGCAAGCTAGGGCTTATCAATGACGACACGACCATTGCCGAAGGAAACCGATGTTATTTAGATTGGGCGACACTTTCGGATGAAGAGAAAAAGCGTCAAGCACGGTTAATGGAGATTTATGCTGGCATGGTGGATGCGTTGGATGAAAACATCGGACGGTTGATACAGCATTTAAAAGATACTGGCCAATTTGATAATACGTTAATTGTCTTTCTGTCAGATAATGGCGCCGATGCTCGTCCTGAAAATGGGTTGGGCGGAGAGAATAAATTCCTTGAGGAAAACTATGACAATCGATTTGAAAATTTAGGCTCTGGTGATTCCTTTGTCTCTTATGGCGGTGCCTGGGCCCGAGTCAGTAATACCCCGTTAAGTCTGCATAAAGGCATGACCACTGAAGGCGCAATACGGGTACCGGCTATTATGCATTTACCTAAAGGAATGAGGGTAACGGGTATTAAAGATGAATTTGTATCGGTAATGGATTTACTGCCTACGTTTTTAGATCTGGCAGGTGGAGAATTACCAAACAAAACCTATAAAAACCATGATGTCGTAGAGGTAAAAGGTGAATCTGTATTGCCATATTTGCTGCAGAATAAAACGGATATTCATAAGGATGATCCCTATGGCTTTAGTGTGCACAGACGACAAGGTTTACAGTTTAATGACTGGAAAATTGTGCGAATTCCCGCCCCCTATTCAGACGGAAACTGGCACCTGTATAATTTAGCTGAGGATATGGGGGAAACCCATGATCTGGCGGCAACTAAACCGAAAGTTCTTGCCGATATGATCAGTAAATGGGATGCCTTCGCCAAAGAAACCGGCGTTATCATCTCTCAGGAAGATGCCAAAGTGCCCAACGAATGCCCCGCGATTCAATAGATGTGACCGGGTATGCCACGTACGGTGAAATAGCGTTAGCGCTACCTGCATTAAGCCGGTGGTGCTAACGAGTCGGGGTGGTCTGGCAACAAGTGCCCTATGACTATAAAGCGTTGGGGCGGATTGGGCGATATACTGTTAAACGGATAACAGGTAATAAGATGAATTTCATTACGTTGGGCATCATATTCCCAAGCCGACTCATGAGCATTTACCACTAGAGTCTGGTGCACAGCAAAACGTTGTTGTGTACCGTCAGGTGCCTGAACCACAATAACATCGTTAATTGCCAGCTCACCAATAAACTGAAAATGGGTGTCACGGTGGGCACTGTATATCTGCGTGCCTTCTTGCCCCGGTAAGGCAGTGCCATCAACATGGCCCGGACCAAACGCCAAACTGCTGCCACTGGCACCGGCAAGGGCATACAGCTTGATCTGTTGGCGGGGAAAGCTCAACGCCGCCACCGGCCAGGTGTCAGCCCAGTACCAGGGTTTTACCGGCTCGCCCTCGATCATCGTTTGTTGCCAAGAAGAGGTGATCAGATACTGAGCTAGCAGGGCTTTACCCTTGATCCACAGGGTATTTCCCCAACCCACTACACAACCGATAATACAGATGCCAATGAGAATATTACGCCACATGCTGGGGGCCTTTTTTGTTCAAAAACTGTAACCACACCAAACCGCATAAAAAGAGTAACCCTACCCAAAAACTCAGGGTGGCAGAGGTGGCTGTTCTTGGAAATGCCATTAAGCGCCGTTGACTGGTGGGCAATTGATTGGGGATGACCGCCGGCAATAAGTTTGTGTTAGGCCCACGGATAACCGGTTGGTCCACGGCAACAAACGCCGTGAAGCGGGACAGTAAATGATGTTTCAGCGCCACTTCGGTAATGGTTTCTTTTGCTTCTATATCACTGATGGTGCCCCACCTTGCAGAGGCTTCTATGGCGTTGATTTTTTCTCTGGCCCATAGGCTGGCGATGCCTTCGGTCTCTTTGACCTGATAGGTACTTACCGTTCTGGCCCATGTCTGGTTGGCCGTATCGCCCTGAACGTTTAAAGAGGTCAGGGGCCGAGAGGTTTTGGCAAAAACAATGAGGGGCTCGCCAAGATAAAGATCGCCGATCTTTTTCGGGTAGGTATCGGCAGTAAAGGGCCATTGGACAGACACGTTTTTCGTCGTGACATGATTTAGCTTAGTAAATAGTCGCGCCATATTCTGCTGCACATCTTGGGGCTCACCGATATATTCGAAGGTGCCCCGGCCGGCTTTTGCTGCATTTGTCATAAAAAAGCTGTTGGGTGCTGCGCCAATGCCGACGGTGAAAAGGCGGGCTTGTCCGGCGTTTTCTTCAATTAACTTAAATAATGCGGTTTCGTTTCCTACTGCACCGTCGGTAATAAATACCACTTGTTGTAAACGTTCCGGATCATGGGGTTGGGAAAAGGTTGCCGCAAGGGCGGGAAACATTTCAGTACCCCCCTTCGCTGTTAGTCTGTCTACCCAGTTAATGGCAAGCTCACGGAGCTTGTCACTCACCGGATGGGGGTAGGCGAATAAAGACTGATAATTATCGCTAAAGGCCATAATATTAAACTTGTCATCATCATTGAGTTGGCGAATGGCATAACGCAGACTCGCTTTGGCCTGCACAATGGAAGTGCCTTGCATGGAGCCTGAGGTATCGATGATAAAGGTGATATCTCTTGGTAAGGTATTCGCATCTTGTGTGGACGGTGGCAGCATCATTAACATGCTGTAATGTTCGTCGTCTAGGGTTTGCTGGAATAGGGCGGCGCGGGGTTGACGGGAGGGCGAAGGTTGCCACTGTAATACAAAATCCCGATCCATTTCGCTTTGGCCGTTTTTAAGGGAAATCTGATAGCCCTCGTTTTCTTTACGGGTTGTGATGGTGTGATACAAGGCATCTATAGAGGCCAAGGGCAACCCACTGTCTAAGGTTATCGATAGTGACAAGGGGTTTTTAAAAGGGGATGGGTGGGTGTAAAAGGGCGGCGATATAGCCATCGCATCAGGCACTTGGTCGGTAGCATGTGACCAGCCAAATGCATTGACTGTGCTGCTGGTGGTATCATCGATACCCGGTGCTTCAGCGAGCGGTGCGCCGGGAATATAGCGAGGTGTCAGCGTAGTGGGTAAGCGCCATTGGAACACCCCATCATGATAACGGGCCTGATGGAGAAAACGTATCAGTACGGTCACCGATTGATGAGGCGGAATATTCGCCACCCGTTGGGTAAAAAGGTTAGGCCGCTGCTGCAGCGTAATGGCCGCCCGTTTTCCCGCCTCTCGAGCCTGTTGGTATATACGTTTGGCTTTTTGTTTGGGTTGTATTTCCCCTACGACACGACGTCCATCCAGATGAATTTCCATATGTTGAATCGCGGCATCCTCGGGCAGGGGAAAGGTATACACCCCTTCCACCCAATGATCAGTTTGGTTTTGAAATGTTTGGCTATAGGCCACCTCTGCGATCATGCCGGTAATCGTCACCTTCGCATCGGTGGCTAAGTGGGCGGCAGGTGAAACCGTGGCATCCTGTTGCACCAGTTTAAGGTTGCCCGCAGAAGGTGATGACACCTCAGTGCTGTGGGCATGAAAGGCAAAAGCAAAACTAAGCAGAGCAATTACCAATAACAGCAACCACACACGCCAAGGGCGGGATTTACGTTTAGGGTAGTCTTCAATGATAAGGTGTTTCGGTATACGTTTTGGGTACATGTGACGATTCCTTCCTGAAATATCGTCTTATTTAACCGAGAGAATCTGGCCTCCTATCCAGTGATTAATGGCAAGTTGATTTCCAATTGTGGCAAAGTGTGGCATACCGTGATTGTTTTAAAACAAATGATCCGCCTTTGTCATTTTTATAATCTTGTGCAATGGATTAAGATAGAGAGCAACATCCACGGTATACTTTGCCGTGTTAACAATCCTTAATGGCAATATCTGCGTAAATGAAAAGAAGTCTACTCGCTGCACCTTATCGTTGGTTATTGATGTTGGCAGCGATTGCCTGTCTGGTGCTGGGGTTTATCGGTATCTGGCTGCCTGGGCTGCCCACCACGGTTTTTGTTCTTTTAGCCGCATGGCTGGCAGCGAAAAGCTCGCCAAGGTTGGCTAACTGGTTGGATAACCATTCCATTACCGGGCCTATGATCCATCACTGGCGTACCAGTCGCAGTGTGCCGCGAAAAGCCAAATACGCAGCAACGGGGGGAATGACGTTATCTGTGGTTATTATGGCAATTACCGGTATGGCGCTGTGGCTTATTGCCGCTCTTGCCACATTTATGCTGGCGGTTCTTATTTGGCTGTGGCTGTTACCAGAGCCTAATCCAACGTCAGTGAAGTAAGTGTGACGACGGCAAATAGCAACGACGCATCTCGTCGAATTCAACCATTAATTAATGGGTTGAAGCAGCTAGAACCCCATTTTGTTGATGGGATCACTGAATATCAGCTTATTACAATATTACAAAAGCCCCCTTACGCCTTTTTCGATGCTGATGCGCTGGGTGATCCTCTCACCTTGTTTCAATGTCACTTTATGCTGTTTCATGCTTTGTATCAGTTGCAAGCACAGTGGAGCAGCGCGAAAAAAGGACTGCTTGATATTTATACCACCAATATTCAGCTAAGGCCCTTTGTGACAGGAGAGGATGGCTTAACTAAGTCAGATCCCCTGCGTTCCTACTACCTCGATTGGCAACATTTTTCCCAAACCCAAAAAGAGGATGTGGATGAACTTATTCATCGCTTCTGGTTACGTATGGGGCAAAAAAGCGAACTTTATTCCACTGACGAATATGCCAAGGCTTGCGAGGTTTTTGGTATTGATGGCCATGCATCGATGACAAAATTACAGCTTAAAAAACACTACCATCGTTTGCAGCATCAATGTCATCCTGATAAAGGGGGCGAAAAGTCTTGTTCGTCCATATTGAGCTGGGCGTATAAGGTGTTGCGAGCATTTTTGTAGGAAAAACTGACCTAGGTCATCAGGTTTTTAAAAAAACTGTGAATTAATTTAGGGGCGTTTTTCTTTATGTTAAAAGTGTCCGGCGCTTCAAGGTACTCCATCAATATGCCCCGTAAATAACAAATCACCGACAAGGCTAAAACATCAGGATCCGTATCGGCGGGTAAATGTCCTGCTTCGATGGCCTGATTAAAGTAAATAGAGAACGCGGCTTTCTTTTCAAACTTGGCTTCAACGTGTTTCTCTCGATAAGATTTCAGCTCGCATCCATAGTCACATTTCAGTAAAAACAAGGTAAGGGCTTTGCGGCGAATTTCATTTTCGTCAACTTCCAATAAAAGTTCGGTACACAACTCCTGCAACTGGCCGACAGGATTAGGGTGTTCAACTTCCAAGCCTTCCAAGATCCGGCTAATAAACGGAGTATGTAAATTCTGGTAAAGAGCATCAAAGATTTGTAATTTATTTTCAAAGTGCCAATATATAGCACCCCTTGTTACTTGGGCTTTGCGAGCGATTTCTTCTAAGGAAGCTTTGGCCACACCACGTTCCGAAAAAACCTCAACAGCGGCGTTTAAAATGGCCTGCTTGGTGAGTTCTGCGTCTTCTTTTGTTCGGCGCATTGGGATCCCCTTGAATTGACAACATACATACAAGAACGTATCTTTAAACACTATACGTTGGTCCTTCAATTGTCCAGCCAAAAAGGCTGAATCAGGAAGCTTTATAGTTATGAGAAAACTGTTATTAAGTGCAGTTGCTGTTATATCGTTAATTTATGTCAGCGGCTGTTCAGATCAGAGTCAGCAAACCGGAACAAGTCAGGGTGCAGCACCTGCACCAAGCGTATCGGTGATGACCGTTGCGAGACAAAATGTCAAACATACTGTTACCTTACCTGGCCGGGTGAGCCCTATTCAGCAGTCTCAAGTTCGCCCTCAGGTTGAAGGGGTGTTAATCGAGCGTTTGTTTGAAGAAGGGGCATTTGTAAAAAAAGGCCAACAGTTATATCAGATTGACGATGCCCGTTATGCAGCGCAATTGGCCAGTGTCAAAGCCGATTTAAAAAGCGCTCAGGCCAACCTCAAAACCCTTAAAGCCAGAGCGGTTCGCTATAAAGATTTGCTGAATCGCAATGCGGTAAGTCAACAGGATTATGATGATGCGTTGGCCCAAGCCGAGCAAGCAGAAGCGCAGATCAGCGTAGCGCAGGCCGCCGTGGATTTAGCTCAAGTTGATTTGGACTACACCCGTGTGTATGCCCCCATTAGCGGACAAATTGGTCGCAGCTTTGTCACCGTAGGATCCTTGGTTACTGCCAGTCAGGAGCAGCAATTAGCCACTATTACCCAACTTGATCCGATTTATGTAGATATGCAGCAGTCAGGTAAAGGCATGATAACGCTACGTCGTGCTATGCAAGCGCAAGGCTCCTTGCCTGCGCGTTTGATGCTTAATGATGCTACCGGAGAAATGTACGAACATGCGGGGACATTGAAGTTTTCTGAGGTGACGGTAGATGAATCTACCGGTGCTGTAGCTTTACGGGCAGAGTTTCCTAACCCTGACGCATTATTAATGCCCGGCATGTTTGTTAAAGCCACCGTGTTAATGTCCGAGTCACAGGAGTTAACGGTACCACAGCGTGCTGTTACGCGGCTTCCCGATGGTTCAATGACCGTAATGACAGTCAATGCACAAGATATTGTAGAAATGACACCTATTGAGGTGAGCGGGTCTTATCAGGATCTTTATTCTGTGAGCCGCGGGTTAACTGAAGGAAGTCGAGTGGTCGTTACCGGTTATCAAAAAGTAAAACCAGGAAGCAAAGTAAACACTACGCCTTGGCAATCTAAAAGTGGTCAGTAACCTTAACGCAATTATATAGGCAGGAACGAAAAATATATGGCACGTTTTTTTATAGATCGCCCGGTTTTTGCCTGGGTGTTGGCTCTGATAACGATTATGGCGGGTATTTTGTCGATTCAGGGGCTTCCCATCGAGCAATACCCGAAAGTTGCTCCTCCCTCCGTGTCCATAAGCGCGACCTATCCTGGCGCGTCGGCGGAAACCATTGAAAATACCGTTACTCAGGTTATTGAGCAGAGTTTATCGGGGATCGACAACCTGCGTTATTTCACGGCAAGTAGTGAAAATGCACGCATGAGTATTACCCTGACTTTTGAGCCGGGCACCGATCCTGACACCGCCCAGGTACAAACCCAGAATAAAGTACAAAGTGTGGTTTCCCTGTTGCCTACGCAAGTGCAGCAACAAGGGGTAACGGTAACCAAATCCAACGACACCTTTGCCGTGGTAGTGGGGTTTTATTCCGAAGATGGTAGCCAAAGTCAGTTTGATTTGAGTGATTTATTGGTTTCCCAATTTCAGGATCCCATTTCACGGGTCAATGGCGTCGGTAGCGTACGGGTGTTTGGTGCCCAGCGTTCTATGCGTATTTGGTTAGATCCGGACAAACTGTTTAGCTACAACCTAACACCGGTTGATGTACAAAATGCCGTACAAACTCAAAATACCGACATTTCTGCCGGGCAATTAGGTGGCTTACCAGCCATCGAAGGGCAGCAGATCAACGCCACCATTACCGCCCAATCAATTTTACGTACCGTTGATGACTTCGAAAATATTGTCTTGCGGGTAAATACCGATGGTTCTCAGGTTCGGGTGAAAGACGTAGCCCGGGTAGAGTTAGGCTCAGAAAATTACAGCTATATTGCCCGCTACAAGCGTCATCCTGCGTCGGGCATGGCGGTATCGCTGGCCACGGGGGCGAATGCCCTTGATACCATTGAACGGGTGAAAGCCCGGGTGGAAGAATTGGCGGTCAATCTCCCTGAGGGCGTGACTGTAGTTTATCCGGTAGACAGCTCTCCATTTATTAAACTTTCCATTGCATCGGTGGTACAAACCCTAATCGAAGCCATTGTACTGGTCTTTTTTGTCATGTTGCTGTTTTTACAAAACTGGCGCGCCACGCTGGTACCAACGATTGCGGTTCCTGTGGTGCTAATGGGCACCTTTGCAGTGCTTTATGTTTTCGGCTACAGCATCAATGTGTTGACCATGTTTGCCATGGTATTGGCCATCGGCTTGCTGGTGGATGATGCCATTGTGGTGGTGGAAAACGTAGAGCGTATCATGGAAGAAGAAGGTTTACCGGCTAAGGAAGCCACGAAGAAATCCATGGGACAAATTACCAGCGCGCTGGTGGGGATAGCCGTGGTGTTATCCACCGTGTTCATTCCTATGGCCTTTTTCAGTGGCTCGGCCGGTTCTATCTATCGACAGTTCTCTATTACTATTGTGTCTGCCATGGCCTTCTCGGTATTGGTGGCCATTATTCTCTCGCCTTCTCTTTGCGCCACCTTGTTGCGCCAAAAAGATGTCATGAATAAACGGGACACCGGCTTCTTTGGCTGGTTTAACCGTAACTTCAATAAGGGGCGCGACGGTTACGAGCGCGCTGCTACCGGCATGGCCGGTAAAATTAAGCGTTTCTTGCTGGTGTACGTGGTGCTGGTTGGCGGGATGATGCTTATTTTCACCCGTTTGGCAGGCTCCTTTTTGCCCGATGAAGACCAAGGCCGCATTATGGTGCTGGTAAATGCGCCTCCAGGGGCCACCGCCAGTCGAACCCTTGAATCTATGAAACAGGTAGAAGATTTCTTCCTTGAAAAAAATAGCGATGCAGTAGAAGGCATGTTCACTATTGTGGGCTTTAGTTTTGCCGGTGCTGCACAAAATGCCGGTATGGGGTTTGTGCATTTGGTGGACTGGGAAGACCGGGATGACTCGCAAAGCGCATTTGCGCTAATTCGTAAAGCCTTTGGCGGGTTATCTCAAATTCAGGATGCCATGGCGTTTCCTATTTTACCGCCCTCTATTCGTGAACTGGGGAATGCCACAGGCTTCGAATTTCAACTGGTTGATCGAGGCGGACGGGGGCATGATGCGCTGATGAATGCCCGCAACCAGTTCTTAGGGTTGGCAGCGCAAAACCCTAAAC